>JAJYTA010000250.1 GCA_021793295.1 Actinomycetes bacterium | reverse complement strand
TGAGGGGGATGGCCGTGGGAGTCAAGACCTGGATCGGGCAGTGGCCGGTCTACCGGCAACTGACGGGGGACGACCCGCTGGGCCGGGGAGCGGCCAGCAAGTCGAAGCGCAGCGCCGAGCTCACCCCACGAACACGAACCGCCGAACGAGTCGTCAAATCGGTCTGCCCGTACTGCGCCGTCGGTTGCGGCCAGAACGTGTACGTCGAGGACGACAAGGTCACCCAGATCGAGGGCGATCCCGACAGCCCCATCTCGCGGGGGCGGCTGTGCCCGAAGGGCGCCGCCAGCGAGCAGCTGGTCAATTCGCCGACCCGCGAGACGGTCGTTCGATACCGCCGGCCGTACGGCACCGAGTGGGAAGACCTCGACCTCGACACCGCGATGGACATGATCGCCGACCGGGTCATCGACACGCGCGCGCGGACCTGGCAGGACACCGACGAGGAAGGCCGCCACCTGCGCCGAACCATGGGCATCTCGCACCTCGGCGGCGCCACCCTCGACAACGAGGAGAACTACCTCATCAAGAAGCTCTACACGGCTCTCGGCGCGATCCAGGTCGAGAACCAGGCGCGGATTTGACACTCCTCCACGGTTCCCGGTCTGGGGACCTCGTTCGGACGTGGCGGCGCCACGACCTTCCAGCAGGACCTACAGAACTCCGACTGCATCGTCATCGAGGGCTCCAACATGGCCGAGTGCCATCCGGTCGGGTTCCAATGGGTCATGGAGGCCAAGCAGCGAGGCGCCACGGTGATCCACGTCGACCCACGGTTCACCCGCACCTCGGCACTGGCTGACCTGCACGTGCCGCTGCGGGCCGGCTCGGACATCGCGTTCCTGGGCGCACTGGTCAACCACGTCCTGCAGAACGAGCTCGACTTCCGCGACTACCTGCTCGCCTACACCAACGCCGCGGCGATCGTCGACGAGCGCTTCCAAGACACCGAGGACCTCGACGGGCTGTTCTCCGGCTACGACCCCGAGACGATGACCTATCACCCGGAGAGCTGGGCCTATCAAGACGCGCAGGCCGCGGCGGCGGCCGGCAGCCGCGAGATGCCAAAAGGGGGTGCGGCGCGTACCGCGCACGGCGACACCCACGGCGCCGCCGGAGCGTCGCTGTCGGCGAAACCGCAGATGGACCCCACGCTGCAACATCCGCGGTGTGTGTACCAGATCGTCAAGCGCCACTTCGCCCGGTACACGCCGGAGGTGGTCGAGCAGGTCTGCGGCATCGATCGCGACACGTTCGCCACGGTGGCCGATGCCATCACGCGCAACTCGGGGCGGGACCACACGACGTCGTTCGTCTACTCCGTCGGCTGGACTCAGCACACCGTCGGTGTGCAGTACATCCGTACTGCGGCCATCCTGCAGTTGCTCCTGGGCAACATCGGCCGTCCCGGTGGGGGCATCCTCGCGCTGCGCGGGCACGCCTCGATTCAGGGATCCACCGACATTCCCACGCTGTTCAACATCCTGCCTGGTTACATCCCGATGCCGCATGCTCACGCCGACCTCGACCTGACGAAGTTCGTCGAGAGCGACGCGGGAAGCACCGGGTTCTGGGGCAACATGAAGGCGTACACCGTCAGCTTGCTCAAGGCGTGGTTCGGCGCGGCGGCCACCGCCGACAACGACTTCTGCTTCGACTACTTGCCCCGGCTGACCGGAGACCACGGCAGCTATCGCACCGTGCTCGACCAGATCGAGGGCCTGGTCAAGGGGTACTTCGTCATCGGTGAGAACCCGGCGGTCGGATCGGCCAACGCCAAACTCCAGCGGCTCGGCCTGGCCAATCTCGAGTGGCTCGTCGTTCGTGACTTCCAGATGATCGAGACGGCGACGTTCTGGAAGGACGGTCCGGAGATCGAGACCGGCGAGATGTCGACCGATCAGATCGGCACCGAGGTGTTCTTCCTGCCCGCGGCCGCCCACACCGAAAAGGACGGCACGTTCACCAACACCCAGCGCTTGTTGCAGTGGCACCACCAGGCCGTGCAGCCGCGTGGTGATCAACGCAGCGACCTGTGGTTCTACTACCATCTCGGCCGCCGGATCCGGGCGAAGCTGGCCGGCTCCACCGCCGAGCGTGACCGGCCCGTTCTGGACCTGACCTGGGACTATCCGGTTGAGGGTGACACCGAGGAGCCCAGCGCCGACGCCGTGTTGCGCGAGATCAACGGGTACGGGCCTGACGGCGCCCTGCTGTCGTCGTACACCGAGCTGGCCGACGACGGGTCCACGACGTGTGGCTGCTGGATCTACTGCGGGTGCTACGCCGACGGCGTCAACCAGACCGCCCGGCGCAAGCCCGGAGAGCAGCAGTCGTGGGTCGCCCCCGAGTGGGCGTGGGCGTGGCCGTCCAACCGCCGGATCATCTACAACCGGGCCTCGGCCGATCCCGAGGGGCGGCCGTGGAGTGAGCGCAAGGCCTACGTGTGGTGGGACCGCGAGGCCGGGCGCTGGACCGGTCACGACGTCCCCGACTTCGAGGCGACCAAGCCGCCGGACTTCGAACCCGAACCGGGCGCCAAGGCGCAGCACGCGCTGGCCGGAACCGACGCGTTCATCATGCAGACTGATGGGCGGGCCTGGCTCTACGTGCCCACCGGGTTGCTCGACGGCCCGTTGCCGGTGCATTACGAGCCGCACGAGTCGCCGTTCGCCAACGTGCTGTACGCCCAGCAGGCCAACCCGACGCGCCAGATGTATCCACATCGAGCCAACCGCTACCATCCGCCGCCCGGGGAGCCGGGCCACGACGTGTTCCCGTACGTGTTCACCACCTACCGGTTGACCGAGCACCACACGGCCGGCGGCATGAGCCGGTTCCTGCCGTATCTGTCCGAGCTGCAGCCGGCGTTCTTCTGTGAGGTGTCGCCGCAGCTGGCCGCGGAACGGGGCCTGGAACATCTGGGCTGGGCCACGGTGGTGACGGCACGCACGGCCGTCGAGGCGCGGGTCCTGGTCACCGAGCGGATGCGGCCGTTGACGATGCAGGGCCGGACCGTGCACCAGATCGGGATTCCGTACCACTGGGGTCCGAACGGCCTGAGCACCGGTGACGCCGGCAACGAGCTGCTGCCGGTCGTGGTGGATCCGAACGTGCACATTCAAGAGGCGAAGGCCGCAACCTGCGACATCCGGCCGGGACGGCGTCCGCGCGGGCCGGCGCTGTTGAGATTCCTCGACGATTACCGGCGACGCGCCGGCATCGACGAGCCACCGGGTGGGGAAAGGACGGTGACCTCGTGAGCAACCGAGTGCGCGACCCGCAGGCCGACGCCCAGGCGGACGTGTTCGACGTCGCTGCGCGCAGCGGATATCCCGAGGATCATCCACCGCGGGTGGGGTTCTTCACCGACACCAGCGTGTGCATTGGCTGCAAGGCCTGTGAGGTGGCCTGCAAGGAGTGGAACCTCGTGCCCGAGGACGGCCTCGATCTGCTGGGGACTTCGTATGACAACACCGGTGATCTGGGCGCCAGCACATGGCGGCACGTCGCGTTCATCGAGCAGACCGCGCCTCGACGTGAACCGGTCGATCTCGGCATGCCGAGCCTGCCGGCCAGCGGGCCCTCCGGTGGGCAGGAGACCGCCGAGCCCGACCGCGAACTGCAGTGGCTGATGATGTCCGACGTGTGCAAGCACTGCACCCACGCCGCCTGTTTGGACGTGTGCCCGACCGGCTCGCTGTTCCGGACCGAGTTCGGCACCGTCGTGGTGCAGGAGGACATCTGCAACGGCTGCGGGTACTGCGTCCCGGCTTGCCCGTACGGAGTCATCGACATCCGGCCGGGTGACGGGCGGGCCTGGAAGTGCACGTTGTGTTACGACCGGCTCGGCGACGGCCTGGAACCGGCCTGCGCCAAGGCCTGTCCGACGGACTCCATCCAGTTCGGCGTCCTCGACGAGTTGCGGGAACGTGCCGAGCAGCGCGTCGAGCGATTGCACGCCGACGGGGTGAGCCAGGCCCGCCTGTACGGCGCGGACCCCACCGACGGCGTGGGCGGTGACGGGGCGTTCTTCCTGCTGCTCGACGAGCCCGAAGTCTACGGGTTGCCGCCGGATCCCGTCGTCACGACCAGGGACCTGCCGTCGATGTGGCGCTATGCCGGTGCCGCGGCCGTGGCCGCCGCGGGCGCCGTGGTCGCGGCGTTCCTGGGGAGTCGGCGATGAGCCCCCGTGCCGAGCGCTCGATGGTCCCCGACGCTGAGTTCCGGTCCTATTACGGGCAGCCGGTGATCAAGTCGCCGACGTGGAAGACGCCGGACGTGCCGGTGTACTTCTTCCTCGGCGGGCTGGCCGGGTCATCGTCGGCGATGGCGGCGATGGCGGAGCTGACCGGACGCGAGCGTGCCGCCCGGGTGGGTTACCTCACGGCGGCGGCCGGAGCGGCCGGGGGGACCGTCGCGCTGATCCACGACCTCGGCCGACCGGAGCGGTTTCTCAACATGCTGCGCGTCATCAAGCCGACCTCGCCGCTGAACACCGGATCGTGGGTGCTCGCGGGGTATGCCAGCTTGTCCGGAGCGGCCGCGTTGTCGTCGGTCACAGGGGTACTGCCGGGCCTCGCCCGGCTGGCCAAGGCCGGGGCGGCAGCGCTGAGTCCGGTGATGATGACCTACACCGCGATCCTGGTCGCCGACACCGCCGTCCCCAACTGGCACGAGGCGTATCGCGAGCTGCCGTTCGTCTTCGCCGGCAGCGCGCTGATCAGCGGCGGTGGCGTGGGCGTGCTGGCCGCGCCGACCGGCGGCGAGGCCGACGCGGCGCGGGCGCTGGCGGTCACGGGGGCGGCGATGGAGCTGGCCGCGGAGTCCCGGATGACCGCCCGGCTCG
>JAJYTA010000050.1 GCA_021793295.1 Actinomycetes bacterium | reverse complement strand
TTCCGATCTGGTGCCACGATCCGAGTTCGCTGTAGACGTCGTCTCCTGCCCTCAGCGTGTAGGCCGTCAGCGAGACCTGTGGGCGGGTCTCGACTCGCCAGTATGCGGGGATACCGGCTTTGGCGTACTGGGCGGGCTTCGTCACCCTGTCGGTGGTGACCGAGCCAGGGGACACCACCTCGATCGCGAGTAGGACATCGGCGGGAGTCACCAGTTCGCCGTCATCACGCACGACCTTCCGGGGAATGACGCAGAGGTCCGGGGTCCGGTAGCTGGGATGCAAATCGAGCCCGACCGGCCCGAGGACGGTGTGGCTGCCAGGCACTGCCCGGCTCAAGATGAGTAGCAATTGGGCGGATACGAATTCGTGCCGAACGCCTGGCGGCGGCGTCATCGTCAGGGATCCGTCGACGATCTCGTAGCGCCACCCGTCGTCCGGGAGGTCGTGGAGGTCGCTGAATGTCCAGGGATCGAACTCGTGACCGGGTCGCCGAGGTACCGCCACGTGCACCATCCTGCACCTCCAATACGTCCGAGTCTGCCATGTCCAAGGTTCATGAACCCAGCAGACGGCTGGGCGATCACGTGCGCCATCCGGCGATCAGGATCTGTGGAAAACTCGGCGCGGAAACGAGAGCTGTGGACGACCGCGGATCCTGCCCGGCTCAAGATGAGCAGCTCAGGCGAGTTTGTTGGCGCGCATGCTCTCGTGGACCCGTGCCAGCCCTTCGCCGCCGTGCCCGGCCGCGATCTGCTGCCTGATGAGGTCGTGGACCGCCGCGATCGTCGCCGGGTTCACACCCTGGTCGTTACTGGCTCGCACGATGTGGGAGAGATCGGAGAACTCCAGACTCTGCTGGCCCGGAACCGTGTAGTCGCCCCTGTCGATGATCTCCGCGTACCCGGCGAAGGAATCGGTCATGGCTTTGATGAAGGGACCCGTGCGATCAGCGAATTCCTGCGCCGACATTCCTTCGGAGCCCACCATCGCGACGCCGTGGAAGAAGCCGGCGAACATCTGGTACATCCCGGACAGCATCGCCAGGTCGATCAGCGAGGCCATGCCCGCGTCCGCGCCGTCGAACGTGCTGGTGGCCCACGTGTCGAGCACAGGCTTGTGCTGCTCGTAGGCGGTGTGTGAACCGCTGTAGAAGATCTGCGCGTCGGGCGTCCCGATCATCTCCGGCACCGCCAGGATGGCGCCGTCGAGATACGTGATGCCGTGCCCGCCTGCCCAGGCCGCCAGTTCGCGCGCCTCGTTCGGCGTGGTCGTGGTGAGGTTGACCAGGGTGCGGCCACGCAGTTCGGCGGCGACCGGATCGAGTGTCTCGTGGATGGAGGCGTGCCTGAGCAGGCAAGCGACGATCACCGGATGGTGCGCGACTGCGTCGGTGATCGTCGGCGCGCTCACGCCGCCGCGCTCGATCACCGAGGCGTCTCGGCCCGGCGTTCGGTTCCAGACCGTCACGCGGTGACCGGTGTCGAGCAGGCGGGCGGCCAGGGCTGAACCCATCGCTCCCAACCCGAGTACCGTGACCCCGGCCCGTGCCGTGGGTGTTGCCGATTCCGATGTCATGCCGCCATGCTGGGCGAGAACGAGCCAACCGGGAAGTACCCACTATTCCGTGGGGTACTGACCTTTCCGTCAGTCAGGAGTTCAGTGGTGGCCAAGGCACCGAGGTCCGGGCCGTACATCTGCGGGACCGACGCTGCGCTCGACGTCGTCAGCGGTAAGTGGAAAGGGCTGATCCTCTGGGAGCTGCACGACCACGGCGTCCGCCGGTTCGCCGAACTGCGCCGTGCGCTACCCGGCGTCAGCGAGAAGATGCTCACTCAGCACCTGCGTGAGATGGAGGCCGACGGCCTCGTCCACCGTGAGGTCTACGCGGAGGTGCCGCCGAAGGTCGAGTACTCCCTCACCGAAACGGGCGCGTCGCTCAACAAAGCTCTCGGCCCCCTCGGTGAATGGGGCCGAGAGCGACTGCGACGCGAGGGACTCGAGGTCACTCCCGTGCCCCGCGACGATCAGCCGGTCGGCTCGAGTACCCGCGCGACGTAGTCGGGGGCCGGCTCGTCGCCGTCGATCCGTCCACCTGCCACCACGACGACGCGGTCGACCCAGTGCAGCGACTGTGGGCGGTGGGTGACCACGATAGTGGTTCGCCCGGCCGAGGCCACCCGCATCGCCTGATTGACTTTGCGCTCGCTGGCGAGGTCGAGGTTGGACGTCGCTTCGTCGAGGATCAGGATCGACGGGTCGCCCAGTAACGCACGCGCCAGGCACACCAGCTGGCGTTGCCCGGCCGAGAGCGAGCGGCCGCGTTCGGCGACGACATGGTGGTACCCGCCCGGCAGCCGGGTGATGAACTCGTGGGCACCCACCGCCCGGGCGGCCGCCTCGACCTCGGCGTCGCCGGCGTCGGGACGGGCATAGGCGATGTTGTCGCGGATGGTGCGCGAGAACAGGAACGGCTCCTGCGGCACGTAGCCCAGGTGACTGCGGTAGCTGGTGACGTCGAGCTCGTCCAGTGGCTTCCCGTCGATCAGTACCGTGCCGTCGGACGGGTCGTAGAACCGGGCGACCAGCTTGGACAGTGTGGACTTGCCCGCTCCGGTGCGCCCGACGAACGCGATGCGTTGCCCGGCCGGGACGTGCAGATCGACGTCGCGGATCGCGTCGACCGACGCGCTGGCGTAGCGCAGGCGGACCGACTCGAACCGGATGTCGCCCTCGAGTGAATCGACCTTGGCCGCGTCCGGACGCACCGGGGTCGACGTGTCGAGCGCCAGCAGCCGGCGCACTCGGACCAGCCCGGTACGCGCCCGCTGGTAGACGTCGAACACCTGCGACAGCTGTTGGATCGGCGCGAAGACCTGCGCCAGATAGAGCAGGAACGCGATCAACGTGCCGAGTGCGAGACTGCCGGATTCGATGCGCTGCGCCCCGACACCGAGGACGGCGGCGATGGCCAGGACCGAGAGCAGCTCGATGGTGGCGACGTACACCGACGTGGCGAACAGGCCGCGCAGGCTCGCCGTGACGTAGCGCTGCCCGAGCGCAGCGAAGCGGGCGAGGTTCACCGACTCGCGCCGGTAGGCGTGGGTGACGCGGATGCCCGACATGCTCTCCTGGATGTCGGCGTTGAGGGTGGAGACCAGCTCGCGGGCTTCGTCGTAAGCCACCGAGGCGCGCCTGCGGTACCACCACGTCACGGCCGCCGCGAACGGGACCACGCCGAGCACGACCAGCGCCAGCATCGGATCGAGGGCCACGACGACGACCGACATGCCCGCGAAGGTCGCCAGGCTGACCACGGCGTTGATGAGGCCCACCTGGAACAACTGCGCGATGGCGTCGACGTCGGAGGTCATGCGGGTCATGACCCGCCCGGCCTGGGTGCGGTCGTAGTAGTCGATGCCCAGGCGCTGGAGCTGGCCGAAGATCCGTACCCGCATCGCCAGCAAGAGCCGCTCGGTACTGCGCGTGGTCCACAAGAAGCCCGTGCGCTGGTCCCACCACAGCGCGACCACCAGCGCGGCCGCGACGGCACACAGGCCCAGCAGCGTGGGGACCGAGCCCGCGGTCATGCCGTCGTCCACGGCCTTGCGCACGATCATCGGGTTGGCCAGGACGATCACGGCTTCGAGCACCACGAGCACCATGCCGACGACCAACCCGCCGGCGTACGGGCGCAGGAACGACGGCAGCCGCAACGGACCGGACGTGTGGCCTTCACGGGCGAAGTCCACCTGCGGCGGGTCCTTCGGCGGCGGCAGCGCCGCGATCTGGTCGGCCACAGCCTGGGGCATGGTGGTGCGCGCCCCAGGAAGCGAGCCGGTGGCATCCTGCCGGGACTCCCACGCCGACGCCGTCGCCTCGAAATGACCGGCGCGAGCTTGGGACATCAGATCCGGTCGCCGCTCGTCGGGTCCCGTGCCGTCGCCGAACAGGTCGCGGTAGAGCTCTGAACGCTCCATGAGCGCGTCGTGGCTGCCCTGGTCGACCACCACGCCGTCGTCGATCAGCACGACCCGGTCGGCGAGCTTCAGCGTCGACTCGCGGTAGGCGACCAGCAAGACGGTGCGCTCGGCCAGGAACGGCTCGAGGTTCGCATGGATGCGCTCTTCGACCTGAACGTCGACCGACGACGTAGCGTCGTCCAGAAGCAGGATGTCGGGCTCGGCCAGCAGTGCGCGGGCGAGCGCGACCCGTTGGCGCTGCCCACCGGACAACGTGATGCCCTGCTCGCCGACAACGGTGTCGTAACCGTCCGGGAGTTCCTCGATGAATTCGTCAGCGGCCGCGGCCCGGGCGGCGCGACGGATGTCGTCGAGGTCGGCGTCGGGCCGGCCGTAAGCGATGTTCGCGGCGATCGTGTCGGAGAACAGGAAACTGTTCTCGAACACCACGCCGATACGCCGACGCAGCTCGGGCAGCGACCACCGGCGGACGTCGATGCCGTCGACGGTCACCGTTCCGGCGTCGGCGTCGAAGAACCGCGGCAGCATCGTCAATGCGGTCGACTTGCCGCAACCGGACGGACCGACCAGCGCGACGGTCTCGCCGGGGGCGACGTCCAGGGTGAACCCGCGTAGCACCTGGTGGCCGTCGCCGTCGGCGTAGGCGAAGCGCAAGTCAGAAAAGGACACCTCGCCACCGCGCGGCTCGACGCCCACCGGGCGCAGCGGCTCGGTGATCTCGGCCTCGAGGTCGAGCAGCTCACCGACCCGTTCGGTCGCCGCCCGGCACTGCGGGGCGTTGGTCATGACCATGCCGGCGACGCGCGCGATACCGACGAGTTCGGCGAGGTAGCCGGTGCAGGCCAGGAAGACGCCGACGGTGAGCTGGCCGTTCATCACCAGCATCCCGCCAACCAGCAAGACGAGGACCTGCCCGGCCAACGGCGCACCCTGCAGCGACGCGATGAACGGCGCACGCAGGCGCACCGCGCGCACCCGGGCGGCGAACATGTCCAGCAGCGAGCGGTGCAGCCGCTTGGTCTCAGCCGGTTGCTGGCCGAACGCGCGGACGACCCGTACACCGGTGACCGCCTCTTCGACGCGGGAGGTCATCTCGGCTTCGCGGTCTTGGGCATCCCAGCCGGCGGCGTACACCCGGCGCCGCTGCCGGTTGGTCACGACGAAGACGACGACGATGACGGCGACCACCAGGGACGCGACAGCCGGCGACAGGGTGATCATGAGCCCGATGGCCAGGAGTGCGGAGGTCATGGCCCCGGCGACGTGCGGGATCCAGCTGAGCATCATGTGCACGTAGCGCAGGTCGCTGCTGATGCGCGAGACCAGTTGGCCGCTCTGCAGCTGCGCGTGGCCGGTGAAGTCCAGCCGCTGCAGCGTGTCGTAGACGTCGTTACGCAGGTCGTTCTGGATGCCGAACGCGGTCTTGCCGCCGATGTAGCGCCAGCCGGCCGAGAACACGAATCGGGCGACTGCGACACCGGCGAGCAGCGCGAGCATGGGGCCGATCGGCGTGGTGCCGCCGATGGCGTCGTCGATGACCCGGCCTTGAGTGACAGGAACCAGGGCGACGGTGACCGCCCACAACAGGGCGAGCACGACGGAGACGATCAGCGTGCGACGGTGGCGGAGGAGATACGGAGCGAGGCGGCGGAACGACCCCGGCGCTGAGGGGTCGGCTGACGCGGCCGGTGAGTCGGCGGAGGTCGAAGTAGGTGAAGGGCGGGCGGACTCGGCGCGATTGGGCACAGGGATCTCCGCGGAAGGAGGCTCGGTGGGCTGTGGGGACGTGTCCGATACGGACCGAAGGCATAGTTTACGCCTGTCGCGGGAAATCGATCAACCAGGTTGGTGAGCGTTTTCCAGATCCGCGATGGGTACCTCGATGGCGAACGGTTCGGTGAATCGGGCGACGTCGCCGACCTTCCAGGTGCCGAGTTCGGTGTAGGTCGAGGCGCCGCCCGGCAGCCTGTATGCCGTCAGCGTCGTATGTGGACGAGTCTCGATCCGCCAGAAGTGCGGGATACCCGCCGCGGCGTACTTGGCCGGCTTGAGGATCCGGTCGGTGGACTGGGAACCGGGTGAGACGACCTCGACGACCAAGCTGAGTTCGGACGGCTCGGCGCGATCCCGACCTGGGCGTACGGCGTCGCCGTCGATCACCACCAGATCTGGGATGAGATACGTCGGGTGCAAGTCGACGCCGACCGGGCCGACCACGCGTAACGTTGTGGGTAACCAGCTGTGGAGCGTGGCCCGAAGGGCGTCGGAGACACCTTCGTGCCAGATGCCGGCAGGCGGGGTCATCAAGAGCGCGCCATCGACGATCTCGTAGCGCCACAACGACTCCGGCAAGGAACGCAGGTCTTCGAACGTCCACGGCTCCACACTGTCGAGTGGTCGTTCGGCTGCGGCCACGCCGTCCATCGTTCATCGCCTCCTGCGGAGAGTGTCGCATCGTTCGTTGTCATCCGGCCACTGTCATCGGTCGTCCATCCCGTCCGCCAGTGCCGCCGATTCATTTGTGGACAAGCGAGCTCGCTGCTGCCGTATGTGGATGACCGGCGCGTTGAGCCGGTAGTCAGCTGGGGTGTCGCCAGCGGATGGCGAACCGTTCCGCGGCCGAGTGCCCGGCGTCCGACGGGGCGAGAACGAGACCGCCGGCGCCACGGCGGGCCGGTACGACGTCGGGTCGGCCCCGGCGGGCGGCGGTCGCCGCGGCGAGTCGTTCACCGCTGCGGCGGTAGAAGCGCCGCTGGGTGCGCCGGCCGAACAGCTGCCACCCCAGAGTGGTGATCAGCCCCAGCGTGGGCGCGCGCTGCGAATAGGCCTGCAGCCGGAAGCTCACCTGGCCGGTGTCGTCATCCTTGATGACCTCGTAGGAGATCCGGCCGCGTTCGAGGTGGCCGTCGAGTGTCTCGTAGGCGAACCCCCACATGCGGCGTGCGGCATCGCCCGGCTTCTCGTCGATGACCTCCGTGACCCGCACACCCAGGTAGAAGCGCAGGCCGTAGAACCGGGCTTCGAGCAACATGTCCCGCCCGAGCAGCGGCGCGGCCGGGGCGTACACGGCCCGCAGCACCGCGGGATCGCAGAACTCGTACGCCTCGACGAGTGCACAGGCGCTCTCCCAGGAGCCGCCCGGCTCCGGCGCACCCGGTCGTTCCCCCGGCAGGGAGCTGGTCCAGGTGTCGAACACCCAAGGGCCGGGACGCACCTCGTCGGGCCGATAATTCACCTCGCGCCGGCTCAGCTCGGCCAGTGCGGGCGCAGCGTCGATCCGGCTCAACAGGTGACCGGTCCGGTTCATTCGGTGGCGCGCAAGGCGTCGCCGATGAGCCACAGAGTGGGTGGCCACAGACCGACGAACAACGCTCGGCGCTCGGCGTTGCCGCGCTCGGCTTGATCCACGGTCTTCGCGCGCACCCACAAGCCGATGCACAGCGCTATTGACCCGATGGACATCGTGTGCAGGTGAGCGCTGCGCAATCCCAGGGCTTTCATCGTCTCGACCATGCGCGAAACCTCCCGCGTACCGGTTGGAGCTTTCCGGATGGGGTACCCCTCCGGTGATCCTCCACCCCTGTCGTCAGGCGATCAGAAGCGAATCGGTGGTTCGATTGCGATCTTCGAGGCGTGCACCCGCGATGCCCTGGCCCGCACTGGCCTCGCGCTGGGCGTACGGAATGGCCCTGATCTCGTGGCGCTACCTGTGGCAGACCACCCCGCTGTATCGAACCGACAGCACCGTCGGGTCGGGCTGTCAGCCGCCACCCGTCCCACCCGAGGTGTCGAGCGCGGACCTGCAGCTCGTCGACGACGGTGTCGGAGAGACGTTTCATCGTCGGTTCATGGTGCGCATCGTCGATGCCCAGATGGGCGCCCGTGAGCTCATGCACCGGGTGCTCGGCGACCTGGGCGGGCACATGCCGCGCGAGGTCGTGCGCATCAGCCATCGAAACGAGTCCGGGCGCCCGCTGCAGCGCAACGACGACTTCGTCGTGGACATGCCCGGGCCGTGGAACGGTCCGGTACGGGTGGTGTTGATCGACGACACGCGACTGCGCCTGGCCACGCGGCAAGGCCACCTCGAGGCCGGGCAGATCGAGTTCCACTCCGCCGACGAGGGCGACCAGCTCGTCTTCGAGATCGAAGCGTGGGCCCGGCCGAGCAACCGTGTCGTCCGGCTGTTGTACTCCAGGATGCGGTTGGCCAAGGAGATCCAGCTCAACATGTGGGTGCGGTTCTGCAAGGCCGCGGTCGCCACGGCGGGCGGGCGGATGCTCGACGGCGTGCACATCGAGACCCGCCGAGAAGTCGCGGGCGGATAGCGCGAGGCTGCCTGGCACTACGAACCCGGGTACTGGTGCTGCTGGAGCAGCCGGGCCAGGTGGCAGGCGTTGGCCGCCAGCGCCGACGTCGTCGCGGCCACGGCATCCGGGGTGCGGTCGAGGTCCTTGTAGTCGCGCGGGTTCATCGCCTCGGAGTTCCAATAGGTCGCCCCCTGGGCCGGCACGGTGAAGCCGGTGTCGTTCAAGCCCTGGAAGAGGTCGGCGACGATCTTGTGTGCGCCGTCCTCGTTCCCGACCACGCCGACCACCGCCACCTTGCCGTACGTGGTCGGCCGGCCGGCCTCGTCGGTCTCGCCGGACTCGGCGTTGATCCGCTCCAGCGCGCGCTGCGCCACGCTGGACATGTGCCCGACCCAGGTCGGCGTGACGAAAGCGAGCACGTCGGCGGCCAGCAACCGCTCGCGCAGTTGCGGCCACTGGTCTCCGTCGCCCATGTCGACTGCCACGCCGGGGCGCACGTCGTAGTCGACCACCCGCGCGACGTCTCGTTCGACGCCGTGCTCGGCGAGGGCGTCGAGGATCTGGTCGGCCATCACCGCACTGCTGGACTCCGCCGGCGACGGCTTCAGCGTGCACACCAAGGCTAGAGCTCTCATGACCAGGGCCTACCCGGAACGTGATCAGCTCACACGGTGGGCGGCCATGAGCCGCACCGGATGGGGTACGGGCCGGGCATGCACCCGACGACAGCGATCGACACGATCCTCGACCGATCAGTGGTCCTGGGCTACTCGAGGATCGGCCCGGCCCTGCGCAGACACTGGTGGCCACCGGATCCGCCGCCAGGGTCGATGGCCGGGCGGCGCGTCCTGGTGGCCGGTGTGGCGTCGCCGCTGGGTGCGGCGATCGCGGCGGGGCTGTCCCGGCTGGGAGCCGACGTCGCGACCGATCCCGCCGAGCCGATGGACCGGCTGGACGCCCTGATCCACGCCTCCGGAGGGCAAGGGGATGCCGCCGCCATACTCGAACCGCATCGGCTGACCGATCGCCTGCGCGAGCCGTTGGCCAGGGCAGGAGGCATCGTCACGTTCGTGTGCTCGACCACGGATGCTCGGTACGCCCGGATGCAGGCGACACTCGCCCAGCTGTGGGCCGACCGGCTCCGCGATGACGGCGTCGAGGTGGTCAGCGTGCACCCGGGCTGGGTGGACGGCGACGGCGTGGCGGCGCCGCTGATGCGTTCGGCCCGCCAAGGCGCGGACACGGTGGTCTGGCTGGTCGCGACCCGCCCGGCCGCCGGCTCGGGACAGTTCTGGCACGACCGCCGGCCGCGCTCCACCGCGTACGGGCTCACCCGCCCGCCTGATGCTGATCAGCGCCGGCAATTCTGGGACCACGTCGCGCAGGCCACCGGGACGGCGCCGTGGGACACCACGGCGGACACCGTGCGTGAGTTCGACTTCGCGTTCGAACCCTCCTACCGGCTGCCCGCGCTGCTGTTCGGGGTCACGCCGGCGACGGCGCAGGTGTGGTTGGACGCGGACGAGTTGCACGTTCGGTTCGGGCCGTGGCGGCTACGCACGCCCCGGGCGAACATCGCCGACTGGACCGAAACCGGCGACTTCTCGTTCGTCAAGACCGCAGGTCCGGCCCACCTGTCGCTCGCCGATCACGGCGTGACGTTCGCGACCAACTCGGAACGCGCGGTGTGCGTGAGCTTCCACCGTCCGGTCCCGGCCATCGAACCGACCGGGCGGTTGCGCCACCCCGGCGCCACGATCACCGTCGCCGATCCGCAGGCCTTCGTCGCCGCCCTCGAGTCCACGTCAGGCCGGGCGGGCTAGCTGGTCCACCGCCGCGGAGAACACTCGCGGCAGCGCAGCGGCCATCGGCACCAGCGCCCGGCGGCCCGGGCGCACCGAGGTCACCGCGACCAGGCTCCTGGTCAGCACGTCGTAGCGCCGAGTGACGCGTCTCCAGGCTTGCTCGTACTGCTGCGGCCGGCCGGCCGCGACAGCGGCGACGGCCTCACGTGCCTGGGCCATACCCAGGGCAATGCCCTCGCCGGTCAACGCGTCGACGTAGCCGCTGGCATCGCCGGCCAACAGGGCCCGACCGGCGACGCGTCGGCGGGTGCGCTGCCGCAGCGGGCCGGCCCCGCGCACGGACGACACGGCGCACCCGCGAACGCGCTCACGAAGGTCGTCGAAGGCGTCGACCTGCTCGTCGAAGGAGGCTCGACGCGTGGTCAGGATCGCCACCCCCACCAGATCGGGCCCGACGGGCGTCACGTACGCCTCGGCCCAGCGCGACCAGTGCACCTCGACATAGTCGGTCCACGGCGCGGTCTGCAGATGGCGGCGCAGACCGAACCGGCGTACCGCCGGGACCGGCGCCTCCAGGCCGAGCTGGCGGCGTAGCCGTGAGTGCAGCCCGTCCGCGGCGATCAGATACCGCCCCCGCGTGTCGTTGGCGACGATCCCGGTGGCGTCCTGGGTCACCTTGGTGACCGGCTCGGCCACGACCTGCACCGCCGTAGCGTCGAGCGCGCAGCGCAGCGCCGCGTGCAGGGTGGTCCGCCGGACACCGAGCCCCGGTCCGGCGCGGAAGTCCGCATGGGCCCGCCGGTCGCCGGCGATGTAGCGGATGCCGCGCAGTCGGTGGCCGGCCGGATGTACGCCCAGGCCGGCCAGAGCGGCCACGGCGCCGGGCATCAGGCCTTCGCCGCACGCCTTGTCGATGGTTCCCGCCCGGGGTTCGTACAGCACGACCGACAACCCGGCCCGCACGGCGTACAGCGCGGCCGCCAGCCCGACCGGCCCGCCGCCGGCGATCACCAGGTCGGTCATGGCGACGGCCCGCCCAACAAGTGGAGCGCGGAGTTCTCGGTACGGATGCGCACCGCGAGCAGCACCGCATTGGCGAGGGTGAACACGACCGCGGTGATCCATGCGGTGTGCACCAGGGGGAGCGCGAACCCCTCGACGACGACGGCGACGTAGTTGGGGTGCGTCATCAGCCGGTAGGGGCCCCGCCGCACGCGGGAAGCTCCAGGCACGACGATGACCCTGGTGTTCCATTGATGGCCGAGCGTGGCGATGCACCACCACCGCAGCGCTTGGGCGAGCACGACGAGCGCGAGCATCGGCCAGCCCAGCGCCGGGACGAACGGCGGCCGCGCGAGCCACACCTCCACGCCGGCGCCGATCAGCAGCGCCGTGTGCAGGGCCACCATCGGCGGGTAGTGCGAGCGGCCCACCTCGACGCCGCCGCGGGACAGACTCCACGCGGCATTGCGCTTGGACACGACGAGTTCGGCGAGACGTTCCAGCCCGACCAGGCCGAGCAACACGGTGAACCAGACCATGCTCGCGGTGACCATGGCTCAGGCCTGCAGCAGGACGAGTTCGAGGGCGAAGCCCGGACCCATGGCCATGGCGATGCCGTAGCTGTCCGGCGGTGGCGGCCGCAGCGTCAGCGTGTCGGCCAGGATGTGCAGCACCGAGGCTGAGGACAGGTTGCCGATGCGTTCCAGCGAGTCCCACGTCAGCGCCAGCGCCTCGGGCGGCAGGTCGAGCGTGTCGCGCAGCGCCTCCACCACCTTCGGCCCGCCCGGATGGCACACCCACCAGGCGATGTCGGCACGGGTGAGGCCGTGCCCGGCCAGAAAGGCGTCGACGTCGTCGCTGACGTGCCGGCGTACGAGGTCGGGCACCTCGGCGCCGAGGACGATGCTCAGACCACTCGCCCCGACGTGCCAGCCCATGGCTTGCTGGGTGTCGGGGTAGAGACGACTGCGCCCGTCCACGACCCGAGGGTGTGCCACGCCGTCGGCGACGACACCCGAGGTCTCGCCGTGCTCGTTTCCGACGGCGACGACCGCGGCGGCCCCGTCCCCGAACAGCCCGCTGGCCACGAGATTGGGCACGGAGCGATCGCCGCGCTGCACGGTCAACGAGCACAGCTCCACGGCGAGCAGGACCGCCACCTCACGGGGGTGCCCGAGCAGATAGTCGTGCATTCGCCCGATACCGGCCGCGCCCGCGGCACACCCCAGACCCACGAGCGGTAACCGCTTCACGTCGTCGCGCAACCCCACGCGCCCGGCGATACGAGCCTCGATCGAAGGCACCGCCAGGCCGGTGATGGTCGTGGACAGCACGAGGTCGACATCCTCCGGACGCAGCCCGGCCGCCTGGACCGCCCGGGTGACAGCCTCCGCGCCGAGTTCCACCGCGACCTCGATGAACGCGTCGTTCGACTGGTCGAAATCGGCCAGCTGGGCATAGCGCTCCAGCGGCAGGGCCAGATGCCTGGACTTCACGCCGGTGTTGGCGTGGAACCGCTCGAGCAACTGGTGATCGTAGGGGCCGGAACTGGCGATGAGATCAGCGAACGCGGTGGTGAGCTGCGCCTGCGAATACTTGTGGACGGGCACCACTGCCTGCACGGACATGAGGCGCGTCATAGCGTCATCGTATGTGCGCAGCAGCAACGGTGGGCCGTACGACGCTCGCCTTGGCTCGAGCGGCCCACGCCGGGCCGACGGCTGCGGTGACGATCGTCGCGGTTCTGCTGGCCCAGAACGCGGGCAACGACGCCGCGACCATCGGCGTCGTGCTCGTGGCCGTGCTGGCCGGGCAGCTGTCCATCGGATGGTCGAACGACCTGCTCGACGCGCGCCGCGACCGGGCCGCGGGCCGGAGGGACAAACCGGTCGCGACCGGTGAGCTGCCGGGCGGCCTCGTCCGTGTGGGCATCGCGGTGGCGCTGACCGGGTGCGTGGTGGCGTCCATGTCGCTGGGGGCGGCCGCCGGATCGGTGCACTTGGCGCTGGTCGGCTGCGGTTGGGCATACAACGCGCTGCTCAAGCGGACGGTGTGGTCGTGGCTGCCGTACGCGGTGGCGTTCGGTGGGTTGCCCGTCGTCGCGACGCTGGCCCTGGACCCGCCGAGCTTGCCCCCGTGGTGGATGGTGGTGGCCGGCTCACTGCTCGGTATCGGTGCGCACATGGCCAACGCCGTACCCGATCTCGACGAAGACATCGCCACCGGTGTCGTCGGCCTCCCGCACCGGCTGGGACGACGAGGGTCGCTGGTGGTGGCGACCGGGGTTCTGACGGCTGCGTCGGCGGCGGTGGTGGCCGGCCCGGCCGGGCCGGTGCCGGGCTGGGCGTGGGCCGGGCTGGTGCTCGTCGTGGGACTGGCCGCGCTGGCGCTGGCCTCGACCGGGCGCACCGCGTTCCGCGCTGCGGTCACCATCGCCTTGCTCGACGTGGTCATGCTGGTGGCGCGAGGATGACCGGATGAACGACCAGTGGGACGTCGTGGTGGTCGGGGCTGGCCCCGCCGGAGCCGCGGCCGCGTTGGCGGTTCTGGCGTCGCGGCCGCACACCTCGGTCCTGCTACTCGACCGGGCTCGCTTTCCGCGCGACAAGGCCTGCGGCGACGGCATCGCGGCGCACGCCGTCGACGTGCTCGCTGCGATCGGTGTGCCGGGTGTGGTCGACGACGACGTTCCGGTCGCCCGCTTCGATCTCACCTACGGCGCCGCCAGGGTGACCCGGCCGATGGCCCGGCCGGCCTGGGTGGTGCCGCGGACGACGTTCGACGCGCGGCTGGCCGACGCGGCCGTGGCCAGCGGCGCGGTGCTCAGACACCATCGGGTGCGCACGGTGCGTTGCACACCCGACGCCGTCATGGTCGACGACACCGTCCGGGCCCGAGTCCTGATCGGTGCAGACGGCGCCTACTCGGCGGTGCGCAGGGCCATCGGTGCCGGGCCGACACGACGGCGTGCGTTCGCCCTCCGCGGCTATGCCCCTACGCCGCCGGCCCGTGCCGGACGGCAGAGCATCGTGTTCGCCTCGGCGAGCGAACCGGCCTACGCGTGGTCGTTCGACATCGGTGACGGCTGGTCCAACGTCGGCTACGGCCTGTACCCGTCGGCTACGGCAAGCACGCCGAGCCGCCAGATGCTGCAGGACCACCTCGAACAGCTGCTGCCCGGTTCCACCCGGCACGCCACCGCGTGGCGGGGCCATCACCTGCCACTGTCGTCGTGGCGATGGTCGAATCCGCGTGGCTCGGTGCTCCTCGCCGGCGACGCCGCGGGGCTGGTCAACCCCCTGACCGGCGAAGGCATCTACTACGCGGTGGCGACCGGCGCCTTGGCCGGGCGGGCCGCTGCTACCGCGCTGGCCACCGGGCGCCCGGCCGCCGCCGGGGCGGCGTACCGGTCTCGAGTGCGCTCGGCGCTGGGCCGGCACCTGCGGCACACCAGCACCGTCGCACGGCTGGCCAGGGTGCCGACCGTCCTGCGCGCCGGTGTACGCGCAGCGGCCGACGAGCAGGAGCTGTTCGACGATCTGGTCGAGGTCGGGCTCGGCCGTGGTCTGGTCACCGCTCGGCTGGTGACGGGACTGGTCCGGCATGCTCGAGGGCCGTGGGCGGCGGGGGCAGGGCCCAGCGGATCGTCCTGACCAACGCGTGTCCGCTCAGGCGTACCGCCGTAGCCTCGGCCATCGGCAGCCGCGGTAGCCGCAATGGCCACCGGGCCCAGGTCGGCAGCGTGGACACCGCGGTGGCGGCCAGTACGGCGTACGGACCGCGGGCGACCAACGGCAACGGTGGATTGAACAACAGGAACCGCGCCGCGGCGCGAGACTCCGGCGTGCTGGCCAGCTGCGGGCGGTAGCGTTCCAGTTGTCGGGCCAGCTCGGCGGTGGTCCGGGGCGGATCGACGACACCCAGGCGCACGGCGATCTCGGCGGCGTCGGCGACGTAACCGTCGCATCCCGCCGCGTCCAGCGGCTCGGCCCCGAAACGCTGGTGGCACGTGAGGAAGCTGTCCACCTCCGCGATGTGCACCCACGCCAGCAACTCCGGATCTGTGGCGTGGTAAGCGCGCCCGTCGGGTGCGACGCCCTTGACGCGCCGGTGGATGCCCCGCACCTTCGCCACGGCTCGTTCGGCGTCGTGCACGGTGCCGAACGTCGTCGTGGCCAGGAACGTGCTGGTGCGCTGGAGCCGGCCCCACGGGTCGCTGCGGAAGCCCGAATGATCAGCCACCGCCGCCATCGCCAGCGGATGCAGCGACTGCAACAGCAGCGCGCGCAGCCCGCCGACGAACATCGACGCATCGGCATGAACCCGGCGGATCGGGCGCTGGGGTGAGAACCACCGCGGCCCCGGAGTCTGGTGGATGCGAGCCCGGTTGGCCATACCGTCGGGCCCCGCGACGCGCTCGAACAGGGCCGCACCGATGCGTTGGCGGACCCCGGTCTCCAGACCGGTCAGCAAACCGGACATATCTCCCATGATGCCTCAGTGCGCCGCAGGCGGCTTGAGGCAAATCTGTGACGAAGATCATGACTTTATGTACACTCCAGGCGAAAAGGAGTGAGTCATGACGCGGACCCTGAAACGAACCGTGACGACGTTCGCCGCCGCAGCCCTCACGCTGGCGGGCACGATGGTGGCGGCACCGATGCAAGCGCACGCCTACGACTGGAGCAGCACGCTGCAACAGGGTTCCACCGGCGCTGACGTCCGCGAGCTACAGATCCGCGTGGCCGGTTGGGCCGCCGACGGCCCGGAGCAGACGTATGTGGCCGTAGACGGCGATTTCGGTCCGGCCACCGAGGCCGCGGTCATCCGCTTCCAGCAGCATTACGGCTTGGAGGCCGACGGTGTGGTCGACGCTGAGACTCAGGAGGCGCTGAACGCCTTGGAGGACTCCGACGGGTCGACCGCGCACTTCGAGTTCTCGGAGTTCCACTCCAAGGACGGCTCCGGATTCAACAGCGGCAAGGTCGACGCCGCGACGGTGAAAGAGAACGTCCGCCGGCTGATGTACAAGCTGGAAGCCGTCCGCGCGAAGGCCGGCGACCGGCCCATCATCGTCAACAGCGGCTTCCGCAGCATCAGCCACAACTCCAACGTCGGCGGCGCGTCGAACAGCCAGCACATGTACGGCATCGCCGCGGACATCGTGATCAGTGACCGATCAGTCAGCCAGGCGATCTCCTACGCGCAGTCGTCGGGCTTCTCCGGAATCATCCGCTACTCCACGTTCACCCACGTCGACAGTCGCGTCGAGTATCCGTACGGCGCCGGCAGCTACTACTGGGCCACATGAGCCGACGCCGTACGCGTGCGGGTCAGGAGCGGTAGACGATGACCTTGTCGCCGACGTTCACCTGATCGAACAGCGCCGCGATACCGCTCTTGTCGCGGACGTTGACGCAGCCGTGCGAGGCGCCGTTGTAGCCGTTGGATGCGAAGTCCGGCGAGTAGTGCACCGCCTGGCCGCCGCTGAAGAACATGGCGTACGGCATCGAGGTGTCATACAGCGACGACACGTGGTCTCGCGACTTGAAGTTCACCTGGAAGGCGCCTTCGCGGGTGGGCGTCAGTTCCGACCCGAAGCGCACGTCGAACGTCATGTGCACCTTGCCGTTGATCACCCAGCGCATGCTCTGCGTCGTCTTGTCGATGCACAGGGCGCGACCGGTGGTGCAGCGTGCGTCGAGTGCGGCGGATTCGCCGGTGTCGTTGTCGGGCTGCCGGTTGTGCATCTCGTCGTCAGTGGGTTCGCGGGTCATCTCGACCAGGCGGTCCCACGTGCGCTGATCGACCTCGCCGGTGGACGGTAAGCCCCGCTTCGTCTGGAACCCGGCCACCGCCTGGCGAGTTTCGTCGCCGTAGTTCGGCGTGATCTCTCCACTGAACCAGCCGATCTGGCTCAGGCGGGCCTGTAGTTCGCGGACCTCGTCGCCGGAGTCGCCGGGACCGATGATGGTGGGGCCGGCGACGATGCGGTTGTGCATCTCGTCATCGGTGGGTTCGCGCGTCATGTCGACCAGCCGTTCCCAGGTGGCCTTGTCGACCTCACCGGTCTGCGGCAGGCCGCGCTTGCCCTGGAATCCGGTGACGGCGTCAACGGTGACGGCGTCGTACGTGCCGGTGATCTTCGGTGCGTACCACTGGATCTGCTTCAGCCGCGCCTGTAGCTCGCGGACGTCGTCGCCGGACGAGCCGGGCGCCATGAGGGCCGTGGGCGTGGGCGTCGGGGTGGGTGTCGGAGTCTCCGTGGGCGTGGAGGTTTCGCTGGGTTCCGGCGTGTCACTGGGTGTGGGCTGCGCGTCCGGCGTGGGTGGGGAGGTGCTGGCATCGCGGGCGTCCGCGGCGGGCGCGGCCGACGCGGGATCGTCGTTGCCGAACCGGTCGAGGCCGAAGATTCCGGCGACCACGACCCCTACGGCGAGCAGCGCCACCAGGACGCTCGTGCCGACTTTCCTCCGTTGACTCACGATGTGTTCCCTTCCTCCCAGCAACGTCGGTCATCAACGTCGCTCACACCCGGGAAGACTCTCGATGCGCACGCCGGGTTGCCCCCACCCGGCAGAAATTAGATGACGATCTGGTTACGACCGTGGTCAGCGACCACGATGCAGGTGTTCGGCGATGTGAATGTATGTCGGTTTCGGCATATATGAGCTGCGGAGTCACAGTTTGTGAGGGTGATCATAGCGGGGAATCCGGGCACGGCGTCGCAGGTTGTTGTCAACGAGTCGGTGACATCACCCGGAAAGGACGCCCATGCCCCTGACGTCGGCGCCCGCCCCGGCCACGATTCGGCGGGTAGCGATGCTCAGCGTGCACACGTCCCCGCTGGATCTGCCCGGCACCGGAGACGCCGGGGGAATGAACGTGTACGTCGTGGAGTTGGCCCGGCGCCTGTCCGCGTGTGGTGTCGAGGTCGAGGTCTTCACCCGGGCGACGTCGTCGGAGCAACCGCCGGTGGCTGAGCTCGTGCCGGGCGTCCTCGTCCGCCACGTCATGGCCGGTCCCTACGAGGCGTTGCCCAAGACCGAACTGCCCGCGGCGCTGTGCGCGTTCACCTCCGAGGTCCTCCGCGTCGAGGCCGCGCACGCGCCGGGACGCTACGACCTCGTGCACTCGCACTATTGGCTCTCCGGGCAGGTCGGATGGCTCGCTTCCGAACGATGGAGCGTGCCGCTGATCCACTCCATGCACACCATGTCGAAGGTGAAGAACCTGGCGCTGGCCGCCGGCGACGAACCCGAGCCCCGATCCCGTGAACTGGGTGAGGAGTTGGTGGTCGGGGCCAGCGACGTCGTCGTGGCGAACACCCCCGTCGAAGCCGATCAACTGATCACGCTCTACGGAGCCGAGCCAGACCGGGTGGTCGTCGTTCCACCCGGTGTCGACCTGCAGCAGTTCACCACCGGTGACCGAGCCGGTGCGCGAGCACGGCTCGGGCTACCCGACGATGCCGTCGTGTTGCTCTTCGCCGGGCGAATCCAGCCGTTGAAGGCGCCCGACGTGCTGGTGCGGGCCGCCGCCGAATGGCTCGGCAGGGATCCGTCGATGCGCCAGCGGCTGGTGGTCGCGGTCGTCGGCGGGGTCTCCGGCTCCGGGGCGAGCGAACCGGACGCGCTTGCGCGCCTCGCTCAGTCGCTGGGCATCAGTGACGTCGTGCACTTCTATCCGCCCGTGGGCCGCGACGAGCTCGCGACCTTCTTCCGGGCCGCCGACCTCACGGCCGTGCCGTCGTACAACGAGTCGTTCGGACTGGTGGCGCTGGAGTCACAGGCGTGCGGGACCCCTGTGGTCGCGGCGGCGGTGGGCGGGTTGCGTACCGCTGTGGCCGACGGGGTGTCCGGTGTGCTGGTCGACGGGCACGACCCGGCCGCCTGGGCGACCGCGATGGCCGACGTCGTCGCCGCGCCACGGCGCTGGCAGCAGCTCAGTGCAGGCGCCGTCGCCCACGCGGCGCGGTTCGGCTGGGACCGCACCGCGACTCGTATGCTCGACGTCTACGCCGACGTGCAGGCGCGGTACCGCGCGCGTACGTGCGGCACGGTCAGCGGAATGGGTGCGTGAGACGAACGTGAGCGAACGAAGCCGGGTGGCTGACGTCGTCCGGTCTCACCTGGCCGAAGCGGGCCAGCCGTGGGACGAGACGGCGGCCGGCGTCTTCTCCGTCGAACTGCCCGGCGAACGCAAACTCAAGACGTCGTGCAGCCTGGCCGTCGGTGACCACAGCCTGGTCGTCAACGCCTTCGTGGCCCGCTGTCCCGACGAGAACCAGGCCCGCGTGCATCGCTGGCTGCTCGAACGCAACGCCCGGCTGTCCGGCGTCGCCTTCGCCGTCGACCACGTCGGTGACATCTACCTGGTCGGCCGGCTGCCCTTGCACGCAGTGACCGAGGCCGAACTCGATCGGCTGCTGGGCGTCGTGCTCGAGGCGGCCGACTCGTCGTTCAACCCGATTCTCGAGATGGGCTTCGCCTCGTCCATCCGCCGGGAGTGGCAGTGGCGGCTCTCCCGCGGGGAGTCCACCCGCAACCTTGCCGCCTTCGAGCACCTGCGCCCGGGTGAGTAGGCTCGTGCCCATGACGTATCAGCTGCTTCTGGTCCGCCACGGCGAGAGTGAATGGAACGCGAAGAACCTGTTCACCGGCTGGGTCGACGTCGACCTGACCGCCACCGGCGAAGCTGAGGCCAGACGTGCTGGTGAGTTGCTGACCGCTCGGGGTGTGCTGCCGGACGTGGTGCACACCAGCGTGCTGCGCCGCGCCATCCGGACCGCCGACCTCACGCTCGGCGCCGCCGGCCGGCATTGGATCCCGGTACGGCGCTCGTGGCGGCTCAACGAGCGGCACTACGGGGCGTTGCAGGGCAAGAACAAGAAGCAGACGCTCGACGAGTTCGGCGAAGAGCAGTTCATGCTCTGGCGCCGCTCGTACGACACCCCGCCGCCGCCCATCGACCCTGACGCGGAGTTCGCGCAGACCGGTGACCCGCGCTATGCCGACCTGCCGCCGGAGCTGATGCCGGCCACGGAGTGCCTCAAGGACGTGCTGCACCGATTCCTGCCGTCGGTACGACGCCATCGTTCCGGACCTGCGCACCGGTGTCACCGTGGCCGTCGTCGCACACGGCAACTCGCTGCGTGCGCTGGTCAAGCACCTCGACGACATCTCTGACGACGACATTTCCGGGCTGAACATCCCCACCGGTGTGCCGCTGCTCTACGAACTCGACGAGTCGATGCGCCCGGTACGCCGTGGCGGCGAGTACCTCGACCCGGACGCCGCGGCAGCAGCCATCGAGGCCGTGAAGAATCAGGGCCGCTGACTCCGGCGCTCTTGTTTTCACCTTCTGGAGGGTTTTCCACCCTTCAGCTGGAGGTGAAGGGTGGAAGACCCTCCAGAAGACGCGCGGGGTTTTCCACAGGCAAGCTCACTCCCCTGGCATCGGTGACGTCCGGCGGGTGGTATGTGAGCATGCCTCGCGTCGCCCACGTTCCCGACACCCTGCGCCGCATCCCGTTCCGTGGGTCGGACGCCGTCGCATCCGGTTTGCTCACTCGACGCCAACTCGATTCGAAGGTGTGGGTGCGGATCCTGCGCGATGTATACCGTCACGTCGACCTGCCCGAGACTGATGCTGTACGTGCCCAGGCGCTTCGTGCGGTGCTGCCGCCCGACGGGGTCGTCAGGGGCAGGACGGCAGCGTGGTTGCACGGGGTGTGGCAGCCACGACCCGGGCAGGTGGTTCCGCTGGAGTTCGCGCGCCCGACGACGGCGTCGAGCACCGCGTTGGCCGGCGCGCGTCAGCGCCGTCTCGAGTTCCTGCCGACCATGCTGTCGGAGGTGCCTGAACTGCCCGACGGCTGCGTCGGTGACCTGGTCGAAGTCCACGATGCTCCCACCACATCGGTGCTTCGAACATGCTTCGAGCTGATGCGGGATCGCCCACTGGTCGAAGCTGTCACCGTCGCCGACGCGTTCGCCTTCGCCGGAGTGCTGACGCTGCCGTGGCTCAGCGCCTATGTCGAGCTGCACCGCGGCTGGCCTGGGGTGCGGCAGGCGCGCATGGCGGTGGAGCTGGCTTCGTGCCGGTCCCGTTCCCCCGGCGAGTCGCGGTTACGAATGATCGTCGTTCTCGGCGGGCTGCCCGAGCCGATCGTCAACGTCGCACATTACGCCGACCGCGGGCGGACCATGGTCGGGATTCCAGATCTGTACATCAGAGACACACCGCATCCAGTCGGGCTCGAGTACGACGGCGCCTACCACGACGACTCGGTGCAGCGCACGCTGGACAACCGTCGCGAGAACCGCTTTGCCGCCGAGCTGCACATGTCGCTGTTGCGGTTCGGCGCGACGGATGTGCGTTCGCGATATCACGCCTCGCTGGAGCAGATCGTCGAGGCGACCGGGTGGCGTCATCGACAGGACCTGCTCGACGCCGACTTTCGGCGGACAGCACCCGGTCTAGCGTGGTGACGCAAGGTCGCGGGTGTTCAGCGCCGGGTGGTGTTCGCCCACTCGATCTCGCCGGTGACCAGGTAGCGGACGTTCGTGGCGATCTCGACGGCGTGGTCGGCGAATCGCTCGTAGTACCGCCCGAGCAGCGCGATGTCGACGGCGACCTCGACGCCGCGATCCCAGCGCTCGTCGAGCAGCTCCCGGAACAACGAGCGATGCAGCTGGTCGACCTCGTTGTCGTCCTGCGCGAGCTCGGCGGCCGCCTCAGCGTCTCGACTCAGCAGGACGGCCGCGGCCTTGCCGGCCATCTCTTCGGCGGCGCGGCCCATCGCGGCGAAGGTCGAACGCATGTCGTGCGGAACCGCGTTGTCGGGGTAGCGCATCCGGGCGATCTTGGCGACGTGGACGGCGAGGTCGCCCATGCGTTCGGCATCGGCGGTGATCCGCAGCGCGGAGGTCACCTCGCGCAGCTCGGTGGTGACCGGGGATTGGGTCGCCATGAGCTGAAGCACCTGCTCGTCGACGCTGTGCTGATCGCGGTTGATACCGGAGTCGGCCGTCACCACCTGCTCGGCGAGCTCGAGATCGGCCTCGAGCAATGCCGTCGTGGCCCGTCGGATCTGATCGCCGGCTTTACGGATCATGCCGACCAGCTGGCCGGTCACGCCGTCCAGCTGGTCGCGGTAGGCCTGGCGCATGCGTGTCGTCATCCCGTCGTCGTCGTGCTGAGGTCGGGCGTGCTGCCACGTCCCGGCGACCACGCTAGGCGCTGATGGTTGACAGACGGCGTCGCGAGGTGAACCGCTCGGGAAGTCTGCGTGAACAGACGCTCGGAATCGGCAGGTGAACTGTTCGAAGTCGAGAAGAGGGCGCCGCAGGCGCTTACCATCGGTGAACGTGGATGCTGCGACCGTGGGCGCACTGGCCGGGTGTGTGGGCGTCGCCGTCGGGTTGGCGGCCGGGCTCGCCTTCCGGGCCAGCGAACGAGCGCAGCGTAGCCCCGTCCCCGAGCCCCCACCGGTGGTGCCCGAGGGCGTGGACGAAGTGGTGTCCGTCCTTCGCGCGAGCGCGATCCTGCTCGACGGCGACCTGGCCGTCATCAAGGCCAGTGCCTCGGCCTACGCGTTCGGCCTGGTACGCCACGAACGGCTGGCCATCCCGGAACTCGTCGAGCTCACCGAGAACGTTCGACGCGACGGCGCGATCCGCGAGGTGGAGCTAGAGATCCCACGGCCGAGCAGGGCCACGCAGCCGTTGCACGTCGCCGCCCGGGTGGCACCGCTCAATCGACGCCTCCTGCTGGTGCTGATCGAGGACCGCACCCGAGCGGCCCGGTTGGACGAAGTGCGCCGCGACTTCGTGGCCAACGTGTCGCATGAACTCAAGACACCGGTCGGGGCGTTGACGCTGCTGGCCGAAGCGGTCGAGGACGCCAGCGACGACCCCGAGGCGGTTCGCCGGTTCGCCGACCGGATGCACCACGAAGGCACCCGGCTGACCCGGTTGGTGCAAGAGATCATCGATCTGTCCCGGTTGCAATACGACGATCCCGTCGACTCGCCCGAGGTGGTCGACGTCGACGACGTCGTACGCGATGCCCTGGACCGCACTCGTGTCGATGCCGAGAACCGCCAGGTCCGCCTCACCGCGGGCGGCACGCAGGGGCTACAGGTGCTCGGCAACCACGAGCAGCTGGTCATCGCGCTGGGCAACCTGGTCGAGAACGCGGTGATGTACAGCCCGCCGGACACCCGGGTCGCCGTAGCCGCCCGCCGCAGCGACGAGCTGGTCGAGATCAGCGTGACCGATCAGGGCTACGGCATCCCCGAGAGCGAGATCGAGCGCATCTTCGAACGGTTCTACCGCGTCGATCCCGCACGGTCGCGTGCCACCGGCGGCACCGGCCTCGGGTTGTCGATCGTCAAGCACATCGCCGCCAGCCACGGCGGCGACGTCGGGGTGTGGAGCGTGCAAGGGTCCGGGTCGACGTTCACCCTGCGCCTGCCGCTGCACGTCCTCCGGGCCGGACAACCGTCCAGGCTCGACGCACCGGTTGGTAAGGAGTCGCCGTGACCCGCGTGCTCGTCGTCGAAGATGAGGACTCGTTCAGCGATGCGCTGTCGTACATGCTGCGCAAGGAAGGGTTCGACGTGGCCGTCTCGGCCACCGGGGACGACGCTCTGAAGGCGTTCGACCAGGACGGAGCCGACCTCGTCCTGCTCGACCTCATGCTTCCCGGCCTACCCGGCACCGAAGTCTGCCGCCAGATTCGCCAGCGCTCCAACGTGCCGGTGATCATGCTGACGGCGAAGGACTCCGAGATCGACAAGGTGGTCGGGCTCGAACTCGGTGCCGACGACTACGTGACGAAGCCGTTCTCGTCGCGCGAGCTGGTCGCCCGGATCCGCGCCGTCCTGCGGCGGGGAACCGAGCCGCCTGAGCCCAGCTCGTCGGTGCTCAGCGCCGGCCCGATCCGGATGGATGTCGAGCGGCACACCGTCACCGTGGATGGTGCCTCGGTGCGCTTGCCGTTGAAGGAGTTCGAACTGCTGGAGATGTTGCTGCGCAACGTCGGGCGAGTCCTGACCAGGGCACAGCTCATCGACCGGGTCTGGGGCGCGGATTACGTCGGCGACACCAAGACCCTGGACGTGCACGTCAAACGGCTTCGAGCGAAGATCGAGCCCGACCCGGCGGCGCCAACCTATCTCCTGACCGTTCGCGGTCTGGGCTACAAACTCGATGCCTGACGGACCCGCCGGTGCGGGGCCTAGCCGGCGGTGCCGGGGGTCTCTTCGTTGCCCGGGGTTTCCTCAGCGCCGGGGGTCTCGGTGGTGCCGGGTGTCTCCTGGCCGCCGGGTGTCTCCTGGAGCCCAGGCGTCGCTTGCTCCTCCGGCAATGCGTCGGCGAAGTCGCCCTTGGCCTCCATGACCAGGGCCTCCACCGACGCCCGCGACGAGCGTGCGAAGCGGAACTCCACGTCGATGGTGTGCCCGGGCTCGGCGTCGGTGTCGTCGAAGTCGATGCGCTCGGCGTCAGGTCCGATGGTGGCGTATCCGTTGGACGGAATCTCGATCGGGCCTTCGGCGGGCTGGGCCGTCGCGTCGCCCACGACCACCTCGACCAACTCGTCGTCGTCCGCACCCTCGTTCGACACCGAGGCGATGAGGGTGGCCCGCCCGGTGTCGTCAGCGACGACCAGGACATTGCGCAGCAGCAGGTCGTCGGTCTCGGTGCTCACGCCGTTGGCGGGTTCGTACCAGCCCTGCGTCTGCTCGTGGATGCTGCATCCGGCGAGCCCCAGAGCCACGGCGACTGGAACAGCGACGAGAACTCGGCGCCGGACAGCGAACTTCACCTGGTACTCCTTGAATGGTGGTTGACCACAAACCCGCGAACCAGGGTACCGGCGAGGCCTCGGCGGCTTGCGCCGAGGTGCCTGACCGACGACGCGCTCACCGCGTCAGACGGTGGTGTATCGGCGCTCGTGGGAGCTGGTCAGCGGCTGTCGTGTATGGCCGATCCCAACGTGTGACAGGTGGCACCTGCACAGCCAATGGCCATTTGTCAAGCCCCAGCTCCGCTCCTGACCAGCACAAATGCTCGTCCGTTGGCGGAAAATCGTGCTACCATGGCTTGGGGAAAGGGGACAGAAACACATGACTTTCAAGGTCGGCGAGACGGTTGTCTACCCCCATCACGGGGCTGCGCTCATCGAAGCGATCGAGTCTCGTGTCATCAAAGGAGAGGAACGCCAGTACCTCGTCCTGAAGGTCACCCAAGGTGATCTGACCGTGCGCGTCCCGGCGGACAACGTCGATCTTGTCGGCGTTCGCGATGTGGTCAACCAAGAAGGCCTCGATCGTGTCTTCGAAGTGCTGCGGACGCCGCACACCGAAGAGCCCACCAACTGGTCGCGACGGTACAAGGCGAATCTCGAGAAGCTGGCCTCCGGTGACGTCATCAAGGTGGCTGAGGTCGTGCGCGATCTCTGGCGCCGGGAGCGCGACCGGGGACTCAGCGCCGGCGAGAAGCGGATGTTGGCCAAGGCCCGGCAGGTTTTGGTCTCCGAGCTCGCGCTGGCCGAGAACACCAACGAAGACAAGGCCGAGACACTTCTCGACGAAGTGCTGACGGGCTGACCGAACCACAGCGTCGACCCCGCACTGGCCAGGTGCCAGGGCGGGGTCGGTTCGTCATCTGCAAGGATCGGGCGCGTGAGTGCAGCTGACGACGTCGCCTGTGTGCTGGTCGCCGCAGGGCGAGGTGAGCGGCTCGGCGAGTCGCGTCCCAAAGCGTTGGTCGAGGTCGCGGGTATGTCGATGGTCGAGCATGCCGTCCGGGCCATCGCGGCGTCACAGGTACGTCATCTCGTCGTGGTCGCGCCCGAGGCCAACGTCGAACACATGGCCGAGCTCGTCCGTGCTCATGCCGCTTCGTTGGCGACGTCCACCGTCGTGGCTGGCGGTGCCACGCGACAGGCGTCGGTGGCCCGCGGACTCGACGTCGTGCCCGCGGTGGCCGACGTCGTCCTGGTTCATGACGCCGCGCGTTGTCTCGCGCCTGCAGAACTGTACGACGACGTGGCCCGGGCCGTGCTGGATCACCACGATGCGGTGATCCCCGGCCTGCCGGTCGTCGACACCCTCAAGGAGGTCGACGACGACGAGATCGGA
>JAJYTA010000249.1 GCA_021793295.1 Actinomycetes bacterium | reverse complement strand
GACGACGTCGGCGCCGCGGCAGGCGTCGACGGCGGACTCGGCGTACTCCAGAGTCGGGTAGATCCGCTCGGCGTTGGCCATGGCGCGCGGGTCGTACACCGCGACGTGAGCTCCCTCGAGGTGCAGTTGTCCGGCCACGGCCAGCGCGGGCGAGTCGCGTACGTCGTCGGAGTTCGGCTTGAACGCCGCGCCGAGGACGGCGACCCGGCGCTCGGCGATCGATCCGCCGACGACCTCGCGGGCCAGTTCGGCGACCCGTTCGCGGCGGCGCAGGTTGATCGCGTCGACCTCACCGAGGAAGGTCAGTGCGTGAGCCGCGCCGAGTTCGCCGGCGCTGGCCATGAACGACCTGATGTCCTTGGGCAGACAGCCGCCGCCGAATCCGAGTCCGGCGTTGAGGAACTTGCGCCCGATGCGGGCGTCGTGGCCGATGGCGTCGGCGAGCTTCGTGACGTCGGCGCCGGTGATCTCGGCGATCTCGGCGATGGCGTTGATGAACGAGATCTTGGTGGCCAGGAATGCGTTGGCCGCGGATTTCACCAGCTCCGCCGTGGCCAGATCAGCGACGACGACGGGGGTGCCGTCGGCGATGGTCGCCGCGTACACCTCGCGCAGTCGCTGCTCGGCCGCCTCGGAGGTGACGCCGAAGACCAGCCGGTCCGGATGCAGGGTGTCCTCGACCGCGAAACCTTCACGCAGGAACTCCGGGTTCCAGGCCAGTTCGGCGTCGGAGCCGGCCGGCGCCAGCTTGACCAGCCGCTCGGCCAGCCGCTCGGCCGTGCCGACCGGAACGGTCGACTTGCCCACGACGAGGCACGCGCGGGCGAGGTGCGGCGCAAGAGCGTCGACGGCGGCGTCGACGTAGGACATGTCGGCAGCCAGTCCGTCGTGGCGCTGCGGCGTGCCGACGCAGATGAAGTGCACGTCAGCATCAGCTGCGGCCTCGATGTCGGTGGTGAACCGGACCTTGCCGCTCGCGAGGTGCTTGCTCAGCAACTCGTCCAGGCCGGGCTCGTAGATCGGCGCCTCTCCACGGCTCAACGCGGCGACCTTCTGGTCGTCGACGTCGACTCCGACGACGCTGTAACCCAATTCGGCCATGCCAACGGCATGGACCGCACCGAGATAGCCGGTGCCGATGACAGAGATGCGCAGGGGCACGACGTGTTCCTTTACCCATGAGGCCGGTGTATCGACGACCAGATGAGCGTACAAGGGAAGTTTTCTGTCGGGCACGCACCGTGGGCGCCTGCTGCGGTTGCCCGCCACGCACTACTCACGAGTAGCATCGGGCCATGCATGCCGAGAACGCCGACTTCGACCTGTACCGGCTGTCTGAGGATCACGAGGCGATCCGCGCCGCCGTCCGAGAGATCTGCACCGACAAGGTCGCACCTCATGCGGGTGAGGTCGACGAGCAGAGCCGGTTCCCGCAGGAGTCCTACGACGCCCTGCGGGCGGCGGACTTCCACGCACCGCACATCCCCGAGCAGTACGACGGGCCTGGGGCGGACGCACTGGCCACCTGCATCGTCATCGAGGAAGTCGCCCGCGCCTGCGCGTCGACGTCGCTGATTCCGGCGGTGAACAAGCTCGGCACCATGCCGTTGCTGCTCGCCGCCTCCGACGACGTCAAGGCTCGCTATCTGCCGCCGGTCGCGGCCGGTGAGGCGATGTTTTCCTACGGGTTGTCCGAACGCGAGGCCGGCTCCGACACCGCGTCGATGACGACTCGCGCCACCCGCGACGGCGACGACTGGGTGCTGAACGGGCAGAAGTCGTGGATCACCAACGCCGGGGTGTCGAAGTTCTACACGGTGATGGCGGTCACCGACCCGGAGGCCGGCTCTCGCGGCATCACCGCGTTCGTCGTCGAGGACGGCGACGACGGCTTCACCTACGGTGCACCGGAGAAGAAGCTCGGCATCAAAGGCTCCCCCACCCGCGAACTGCTCTTCGAGAACTGCCGGATCCCCGGCGACCGCGTCGTCGGCGAGCCCGGCCAGGGGCTGAAGATCGCGCTGCGCACGCTCGACCACACCCGCGTCACCATCGGCGCGCAGGCCGTCGGCATCGCCGCAGGCGCGCTGGCTGCGGCGACGTCGTACGTGCAAGACCGCCAGCAATTCGGCCGGCCGGTGGCGGACTTCCAGGGCGTGCAGTTCATGCTCGCCGACATGGCCATGAAGGTCGAAACCGCCCGCCAGATGGTCTACCGCGCGGCCGCGGCCAGCGAGCGCGACGAGGCGAACCTCTCGTTCCTCGGCGCCGCCGCGAAGTGCTACGCCTCCGACGTCGCCATGGAGGTCACGACCGACGCCGTCCAACTGTTCGGCGGGTACGGTTACACGCGCGACTATCCCGTCGAGCGCATGATGCGCGATGCCAAGATCACCCAGATCTACGAGGGCACCAACCAGATCCAGCGCCTCGTCATGGCCAGGCAGCTGCTCAAGGGCAACGTGAGCTTCTGACCGGGCATGTCGCGGGTTCCCAGGCTTACGAGTTCCCCCCAGTCACCTTGGACCCGAACTTGCGCTGAGCGGCCTGGCGGGAAGTTCCGAGCACGGCACCAATGGCTGTCCACGAGTCCCCAGCAGCACGCGCATCCGTGATGGCCTTCTCCAGTGCACGCTCAGCATCTTCAAGGTTGGCGAGCGCCTGGCCGATCTCCCGAAGGTGTCGGGCATCCTTGGCGGGCGTCGTCGCCGGGTCCAGGGTGTCCAGCCACCCCTCAACGTCAGACTTGTGCTGCGTCCTGGCCATCGTCATCACCCCTTCACAGGTAATCGTAGAATTTCGGGCGCATCCGGTCAGCGTGAATCACCCGCTGAGGCTGGTCAGTGGGCACGACGACCACCTCCAACAGGCGCCCTGTCCGATCGGCACCCAGAATCAACAACCGCAGCTCGCCCTTGTACTCCTGCTCGACGTAGCGGAACGGGTTTCGTATGGCATGCAGCATGTCATCGTCATCGATGCCGTGCTTTCGAGCGCTGTCCGCGATCTCCACCGGCGTCATCATAATATTGACAACTCGACATCAGTGTCAACATTTTGTTGACAGTCCAGCGGCCGACGCAGCCCTCGGTCAGCGCGTGGCGGCTGCAAGGCAGGGTCACCGCGACCCCCGGTAGGGTCGGGCTCGTGCATCCCTTTCGAGCCGCCGTCGAAGCAGGCGACATCGACGCCGCCGTGGATCTCCTCGCCGACAACGTCGTCTTCAACAGCCCGGTGGCCTTCGAGCCCTACCGTGGCCGCGAGTCGGTACGCCCGATCCTGCGCGCGGTTGCGCAGGTGTTCGAAGACTTCCGCTACGTGCGCGAGATCGGTGCGCCGGACGCTGCCGATCATGCCCTGGTCTTCACCGCCCGCGTCGGCGACCGTCAGCTCGACGGATGTGACTTCGTGCATGTCGACGCCAACGGCATGATCGACGAGTTCACCGTCATGGTTCGCCCGCTCAGCGCGGCGATCGCCCTCGCCGAGACGATGCAGGCCCGCCTCTCTAACCAGCGGTGACGTCGCGGCGACAGGGTCGCTGCATGATGACCTCGCGGCGCACACCGTCGGGCATCAACTGGGTCTCGCCGGTATACCCGAAGCCGTGCCGTTCGTACAGCGCGGCAGCCGGCCGGTTGCCGTCGGCCACAGCCAGGCGCACCAGGTCGGCGCCGCGCTCTTCAGCCCACTGCGTCACCGCCGACACCAGCCGGTCACCGACACCGCGCCCGCGTGCTTGCGGAGCGACCCACATCGACAGCAGTTCGACGATGCCGTCCCGCTCGGTGGGCATGCCACTGGCCATGCCGACCGGAACGCCGTCGAGCAGCGCCACGACGTGATAGGAACCCGGAACCGCCAGGCGGGCACGCCACCGTTCCTCGCGATCGCCGGCGACTTGCCAGTCGGCCAAGCTCGCCCCGAACGCTTCTGGCGCGTCGGCCAGGGCCGCCAGCCGGAGCTCTCGCCAGACCGGCCAGTCGTCCGGGCTGAGCACACGCAGGTCGATCATGCGGCGAGTGTGCCATGCGGACCCAGGCGAGCCCACCGGTTGAATCAGGAGCGCACCAGGCGCGCGATGGCGTCGGAGGCCTCCTTGATCTTCTGGTCCGCCTCCTCGCCGCCGACGCGAGCGGCCTCGACCACGCAATGGTTAAGGTGCTCGTCGAGCAGCCCCAACGCGACGGACTCCAACGCCTTCGTCATCGCGGAGACCTGGGTGAGGATGTCGATGCAATACTTCTCCTCGTCGACCATGCGCTGCAGGCCCCGCGCCTGACCCTCGATGCGGCTGAGCCGCTTCAAGTACTCGTCCTTGCGGTGAATGTAGCCGTGCGTGCTGCCCTGAGCGTCGCTCATGCCCGTCTCCTCATGTCCTGACCCAACTCTCAAGATACCCCCGATGGGTATCGCGCCCTGATGACTCGCCCGCCGGAGCAATCTAACGAGCGCGTGAGCCGTCATCATATTTATATGTCGTGACATTTAATGTCGCGCCATATAGTGTTGCCACATGGACACCTCCTGGGGGCGATCCCCCGACACGGTCAACACCGGCTCTATCCGTCACCGCCGCATCACCGTGGACCGCTTCGGCGGCCCCGAGGCGCTCCGCGTCACCGACGGGGAGACACCACCCCCGGCCCCGGGTCACACCCGCATCCGCGTCCTCGCCGCGGGCGTCGGCCGGACCGACCTGATGGCTCGATCCGGCGACTACATCCTTCAGCGCAGGGCCCCGTTCACCCCGGGCTACGAATTCGTCGGCGAAGTCGTCGACCACGGCGACGGCGCGGCCGACGACGCCCCGGCTCCAGGCACGATCGTGGCTGCGGCGCTTCCGGCGATGGGCGCCTATAC
>JAJYTA010000248.1 GCA_021793295.1 Actinomycetes bacterium | reverse complement strand
CTCGGCGTCAAGACCGCGATGATGCTGCAGGTGGTCGCGGCCTCCCCGGCGATCAACCTGGCGTCGGACTCCACCTACGCGATGCACCTGGACGACGTGCTCACCACGCGGCTGGAGACCACGGACGGCTCGATGCCGGTCCCGGAGGGCCCGGGTATCGGGGTCGACGTCAGTGAAGAAGCTGTTGAGAGGCTGACATGGCGATGACCGAACCAGCGCCGGCCCCGGCGCAGATCTACGCCGACCTCGGCGTCCGGCGGGTCATCAACGCAGCCGACACCTACACCGCCCTCGGTGGCGGCCGCCTGCCGGAGGACGTGACCGCCGCGATGTCGGCCGCGGCAGCGCACCACGTGGACGCCGACGAGTTGCTCACCGCCGTCGGTCGAAGGCTGGCCGAGTTGATCGGTGCACCGGCCGCGCACGTCGTCAACGGCGCTGCGGCAGGGCTGGCGGTGTCGGTGGCCGCCTGCATCACGGGCACCGACGCCGCCGCCGTGGGCCTGCTGCCGGATACCCGTGACCGCCGGGACGAGGTGGTGATCCTCGCCTCCCAACGCAACAGCTACGACCGCGCCGTGCTCGCTGCGGGCGCCACGCTGGTCCAGGTCGGGCATGCCGATTCGACGCCGCCGTGGGCGGTGAGCGCCGGGATCGGTCCGCGGACCGCGGCGGTGCTGTACTTCTCCGGGACGCAGTTCGAACGGTGTGCACCGCCGCTGCCCGAGGTCGCCGAGGCCGCCCACGCCCACGGCGTGCCGGTCATCGTCGATGCCGCCGCGCAGTTCCCGCCGGTGGCGAACCTGACCGGTTACCTGGACCAGGGCGCCGACCTCGTGCTGTTCAGCGGCGGCAAGGGGCTGCGCGGTCCGCAATCGACCGGGCTCATCGTGGGCCGGGACGATCTGGTCGCGGCGTGTGCTGCCAACTCCTACCCGCATCATTCGGTCGGGCGCTCGATGAAGACGAGCAAGGAGAACGCACTGGGCCTGCTCGCGGCCGTGGAACGTGCGCTGAAGCTGGACTGGGACGGCGAGTACCGCCGGTGGGAGCGGTTGCTCGAGCAGTACCAGGCTCGCCTCGATGCCGTGCCGGGACTGCGTACCTGGATCGTGCCCACCGGACGGCTGGGACAGACCTGTCCCCGGCTGTTCTTCCAGTGGCCACAGAGCATCGACGCCACCGCGGCGGACGTGGAACGGCGCCTGGCCGACGGGTCTCCGGCCATCGCCATCGGCGTGGAGGACCCTCGCTCCCAGCAGGCGTTCATCAATCCGTACTCCGTGCTCCCCGACGAGGAGGAGTACCTCATCGAGGCCGTGGCCGCCGCGATGCGTGCGCTGAGCGAGGGGGAGTCATGAACACACCGGAACCGACGGGCGTCGACCTGCGCATCGACAACGGTCGCGTCTTCACCCCCGACGGCTTCGCCGACGCTGCCGTCGGCATCCGCGACGGCCGCATCGAGTTCGTGGGCGCCCAGGCGGATGCTCCGCGGGCACGCGAGACCGTGGACGCCGAGGGCGCACTGGTCGTTCCCGGCCTGGTCGACCTGCACACCCACGTCTATCTCGGGTCAGCCAGGTTGGGCATCAACCCGGACAAGACCGCGGCCCGCAGCGGCGTGACGACCTGGGTCGACGCGGGCACCAGCGGAGCCGGAACGTTCGAGGGCCTGTTGATGCACGTGCGGGACCGCAGCCGGGTACGGGTGGTCCCGTTCCTCAACATGTCCTTCGTCGGCCTGGCGCCGGCGGGCATGCTGACGCGCGAGATCGGCGAGCTGTGGGATCCGGCCTTCGCTGACCTGCGCGCCGTGCTCCGGGCGGCCGAGGAGTTCCCGGACGAGATCAAGGGCATCAAGGTACGGGCGAGCTCCAACGCGCTCGGTGACAACGCTGCCATCGTGTTACCGCAGGCGCGCGAGGCCGCTGACGAGCTCGGTGTGCCCCTCATGATCCACATCGGGATGGCGCCGCCGACCCTGGTCGAGATCCTGCCGTACCTGCGCGCCGGTGACGTGTTGACGCACTGCTTCCATCCGCACGCCGGCGGGCGGATCATCGGCGCCGACGGCCGGGTACGCCCGGAGGTCAAGGAGGCCGTCGCGCGCGGCGTACGCCTGGACGTCGGTCACGGTGTGGCCAGCATGTCGCACCAGGTGGCGATCCAGGCCCTCGACGAGGGCGTGCAGCCGGATTCGCTGTCGTCGGACATCCATGCCGAGAACGTCGGCGGGCCGATCAAGAGCATGCTCACCGTGATGGACATGTTCCTCGCTCTGGGTATGCCGCTCGACGACGTGCTGGACCGCTCGACACGACGGCCTGCCTCGGTACTCTCGCGCGCCGATCTCGGCCGGCTGGAGCCGGGTGCGGCCGGTGACGTCGCGGTGCTCGCCGTGGAAGCGACCGACCGGTGGAAGCAGGACTCCACCGGGCACCGCTTGCAGCTCACGCAGCACTTCGTGCACCGCCTGACCGTGGTCGGCGGGCAGGTTCTCGCGCCGTTCGACGACGGACGCGAGGAGTTCCGGTCCTCCCCGTGGTTGACGAAGTTCGGGGCCACGGGCGATGACGGCGATGACAACCACTAGAGAAAGGACAGCCATGAGCTTCGAACAACGAGTCCGCGACCTCGGTATCGAGCTACCCACCAAGATCGGGCAGCGCGGTGGTGTGGTGCCCTGCGTCCAGGACGGCAACATCCTCTACGTCTCCGGACATGGCCCCGAGGACAACGAAGGCAACCTGTTGTACCGGGGACGCGTCGGCGCCGAGGTCAGCCTCGAGGAGGGGTACGCGGCGGCTCGGGCCACCGGGGTGCAGTTGTTGCGCTCGGTCCGTGACCACGTCGGCAACCTCGACCGGGTCGATCGCATCATCAAGCTGCTCGCCCTGGTGAACAGCGCTGACGACTTCCACGACCAGCCCGCGGTGGTGCACGGCTGCTCCGACCTGCTCGTCGAGATCTTCGGTGAGCGCGGCCGTCATGCCCGCTCGGCGATGGGGACGTCCAATCTCCCGCTGAACCAGCCGGTCGAGATCGAGATGATCGTGCGGCTGCGCTGACGGGCCAACAGCCCCGGGCCGCAGTTTGTGCACAACGAAAGGTACGAGGACGTCGAATGAAGATCGTCGTAGTCGGTGGAGCGTCGACCTACACCCCTGAGCTCATCGATGGCTTTGCCCGCCAGCAGGACCTGTTGTCCCTCGACGAGGTCGTGCTGGTCGACCCGGCCGCTGACCGGCTCGAGCTGGTGGCGGGCATGGGCGAGCGGATGCTGCGGGCGGCCGGGGAGCCGTACCGGCTGACCCATACCGGCGATCTGCGCTCCGCGCTGGAAGGCGCCGACGTCGTGCTCATCCAGATCCGGGTGGGTGGCCAGGAGACCCGGGCCGTCGACGAGAACTTCCCGCTGGAGTTCGGGTGCATCGGGCAAGAGACCACCGGCGCCGGCGGGCTGGCGAAGGCGTTGCGGACGGTCCCGGTCGTCCTCGACATCGCGGCCCAGGTGGCCGAGCACGCGCCGGACGCCTGGATCGTCGACTTCACCAACCCGGTCGGGATCGTCACCCGAGCCCTCCTCGACGAGGGGCACCGGGCTGTCGGGTTGTGCAACGTGGCGATCGGCCTGCAGTACTTCTTCGCCCGGATGCTGGAAACCGAGCCGAGCGAGGTGCAGCTGGCCCACGTCGGCCTCAACCACCTGAGCTGGGAGGCCGCTGTACACCACCAGGGCAAGGACGTGTTGCCGGAGCTGCTCGCCTCCCGTGCGGAGGAGATCGCGAAACGGGTGCAGCTGCCGGCGTCGGTGGTCGAACATCTCGGCCTGGTGCCGTCGTACTACCTACGGTTCTACTACCAGCACGACGAGGTCCTCCGGCAGCTGCAGGACGGGCCGTCGCGGGCTGACGAGGTGCTGCGGATCGAGCGCGAGCTGTTGGACCTGTACGCCGACCCGAGCGTCGACTACAAGCCCGACGCGCTCACTCGCCGTGGTGGCGCGCTGTACTCGGAGTCCGCGGTCGAACTGGTGTCGTCGCTGCTCGGCTCACGTGACGGTGTGCATGCGGTGAACGCGCGCAACGCCGACGCCCTGGATTTCCTGCCGCCCGACGCGGTCATCGAAGCGAGTGCGGCCGTCGGCAACGGCACGATCGAGTTCGTGCCGGCGCCCGCGCTGCCCGCCTCGGCGCGCGGGCTGATCGCCCACGTGTCGGCATACGAGGAGTTGGCCGTCGATGCCGCCGTGCGCGGCGGACGCCGACGGGTCACCGACGCGCTACTTGCCCACCCGCTGATCGGCCAGTGGCCGCTGGCCGAACAACTCGCCGACCGGTTGATCCAGGAGAACAGGAAACACCTGGCATGGGCATGACCGAACCGCTGGTCGTCGGCGTCGACGGGGGCAACTCGAAAACCGACGTAGCCCTCGCGACGCCGGACGGTCGGACGCTGGCGATGGTTCGGGGGCCGGGCAGCTCGCCGGACAAGCTGGGGGACGAGTCAGCTGCTCAGGTGATCACCGACCTCGTCGAGGCGGTCCGGCAGGAGGCGAACGCCGCCGCCGCGCCGATCGGCAGGTTGAGCGCGTTCCTGGCCGGTCTCGACCTGCCTGAGGACGCGCCTCGGTTCAATGCGGTGCTGACTCGGCGCTGGCCGGAGGCCGACGTCCACGTCGACAACGATGCGATGGCGGCCCTGTTGGCTGGGACCGGCGGGACTGCGGGCGTCGCGGTGATCTGCGGTGCGGGCATCAACGCGGTCGGCCTCGGAGCGGCTGGTCAGCGGGCATCTTTCCGCTCGCTCGGGGCGCTGTCCGGTGACTGGGGTGGCGGGCTGGGTCTGGGCCGGACGGTGC
>JAJYTA010000247.1 GCA_021793295.1 Actinomycetes bacterium | reverse complement strand
GGTGGTGCCGTCGCCGTCGAAATCCCAAGCGACGGTGATGGTGTCGCCCTCGTCGGGGTCGTAGGAGCCCGCGCTGTCGAACTGCACCGTCAGCGGCGGCTGCCCGGACGTGGGGGTCGCCTGAGCCATCGCGACGGGTGACCGCTCGCCCGGCCGGACGTAATTGATCTTGTAGATACCGGAGTCGTCGTTGGGGTCGCCCCGGCCCGAACCGCCGTAGTTGGTACCCCACTCCGCCAGGTAGAGCGAGCCGTCCGGGCCGAACTCGAAGTCGATGGGCCGCTTGAACGTGCCCGACGGCCAGAGCTGGTTGATGATCGCCGGGGCACCCTCGGCATCGCTTTTCACCTCGAAGACGGTGTTGCGGGTCCATTCGGCGACGATGTCGGTGCCGTCGAAGTACTCCGGGAACTTCGTCTCCGAGTCGAGGTCGGGGTCGTAGTGGTACCGCGGTCCCTGCAGAGCCAACCGGCCGCCGGTACCGAGCTCGGGCCAGTCGGGGGACTCGTCGTACGGGTAGGCGATCCAGGCCGGCTGGGCCGGCGGCAGCTGGGTCAGCCCGGTGTTGTTGGGCGAGTCGTTGACCGGTCCGCCCGCGCAGTCGTACCGGCCGTTCGACTCGCCGGTGGCGTAGTCGTAGTCGACGTAGGCCTGGTTGTCCGCGATGCAGTGCGGCCAGCCGAAGTTGCCGGCCTCGGTGGCGATGTTGAACTCGTCGTAGCCCTGCGGTCCTCGAGCCGCGCTGTCCGCTCGCGCGTCCGGACCGACGTCGCCCCAATGCAGGAACCCGGTCTCCTGGTCGACGTGAATCCGGTACGGGTTGCGCACCCCCATCACGTAGATCTCCGGGCGCGTCTTCTCCGTGCCTGGCGGGAACAGGTTGCCGTCGGGGATCGTGTAGGTGCCGTCGGGTTCGGGATGGATCCGCAGGATCTTGCCGCGTAGGTCGTTGGTGTTGGCCGCGGAGCGCTGGGCGTCGTTGAACTTCTCGCCCGGCCGCTCGTCGGTGGCGCCGAACCCGCTACAGCACGGGGCGGTGTTGTCACCGGTGGCGATGTACAGGTTGCCCGCAGCATCGAAGTCCATGCCGCCGCCCTCGTGGGCGCTGACCTGGCGCTGGCTGCCGATCTCGAGCAGGACCTGCTCACTGTCGAGGTCGATGGTCTCGGTGTCGGGCTGGTAGGTGAACCGCGACACCCTGTTCACCGTGCCTTCCAGCGGCGAGTAGTAGATGTAGAGGTGGTTGTTCTCCGCGAAGGCGGGGTCCAAGGTGATGCCGTGCATGCCGTGGGTGTGCTCGACCAGCACGTCGAGGAAGGCGATCTGGTCGGTGTGCTGGTCGGTCGGGTCGTACATCTTCACCGCGCCGCCACGCTCGACGGAGAAGACCCGGCCGTCGTCGGCGACGGCGATGTCGAGCGGGTCGTCGGTGTTGCCGTCCAGGAGGACCTTCTCGAACCGGTCCTCATCGGTCGCGCCGCAGTCTCCCGGTGCCGCTCCGGCCGCCCATTCGATGCCGCCGAGCAGATGCTGCAGGAACAGGGGCTCGCTGTAGGCCGCGGCCTCATGCCCGAGCGCGGTGTACCACGACCGGCCGTCCTCGACGTCCTGGCACCACGCAATGGGGTGGTCCGCACCCATCGTGTGCCCCTCGTAGCTGGCGACGTCCAGGCTCGCCAGCACGTGCACGTCGCCGCGCGGGTTCGCCGCGAAGTCGTACGGCTCCTCGGTCCAGGTCCACTCCTGCGGCAGGTCCGCGGTCGACGGATGCACCGGGTCGTCGACTTCGATCTCGACCTCTTGGATCTCCGGATGAGACTCCAGGTACGCGCCCACCAAGCGCCCGTACCACGGCCAGTCGTACCCGGTACCGCTGGCGTTGTGGATGCCGGCATAGCCGCCGCCGGCCTCGACATACCGCTCGAACGCGGCGCGTTGCTCCGCGTCGAGGATCGGCCCGTTGCGGCTGTTGGTGTTGTTGAACACCACGACGTCGTACGCCGCGAGCTGCTCGTCGGTGAACACCGAGGCGTCCTCGGTGACGGTGACGGCGAAGTCGTGCTCCGCGCCGAGTTGCTCGATCGCGGCGTTGCCGGCGGGGATGGACTCGTGCCGGAATCCGTTGGTCTTGGAGAACACCAGGGCCTGGAACCTGGGCTCGTCGCTGCCGTCGGGTGCGGCACCGGCCGGTGGCCCCGCCGCCGGCAGCGACGAGAGCAACGCGGAAACCAAGACAGGGACCACAAGGAACACGGCGGTACGTCTCATGAGCGATCCTTCCGCAGCCGGGACACGCTGTCGGTGCTGTCGATGCTGCCTGTGCTGTCAATGATCAAGCGGCGCCGCGCACGGGCGTGAGCGCGACGTTCAGTTCCGCGGCGCCGGCGTAGCCGTTGCCTGCGTGCGCCTCGAGGCGGATGTATCGCACCCGTCCCGGCGGGAGCGCCACCGCCTTGGTGGCCCCGTCCGCCGGCCACGAACCGCTGGTCACCGGTGTGAACGAGTCGCCGTCGGAGCTGACGTGGACGGTGTACTCGGTGATGTTGGCGTTGGGGTTGCTGTCGTAGCGCGGCGTGTAGAGCAGCGCTGTGGCAGGCCTGCGGCGGCCGAGGTCGAGCGTGATCGACTGCGGCAGCGGAGCTTGCGGCTCCCAGGAGGTGTGCCACATCGAGTTGGGGTTCGCGTCCAGAACGTTGGCGGCTTCGTAGCCCAGGTGCGCGTTGGTCGCCGTGGCGCTGATCTCGCCTTGCGGGACCAGGACCGGCGACGGGCCGGTGGGGGTGATCGTGAGGTTGTCGAACTGGGCGCGCTGCCAGTCCCCCACCATCAACCCGACCTGGCCGCGGTTGTGCCGGGCGTCGTCGACGCGGGCCACGCGCCGGTTGTCGATGAACGCCGAGATCTGCTCGCCGCGGAAGGCCAATGACAGGCGGTGCCACTGTCGCGGGTGGAACCGGTCGAGCCGCCCTTCGGCCAAGGCCGTCTCGGTGCGATCCGAGGCGTACTCGATCAGCGTCCACCGCCCGGAACGGTCCAGCCGGAGCCGGTAACCAGGCTGGCCGCCCGCCCCGAGCTGGACACCGTCCACTCGCCCGAGCAGGTCGACGTGCTGGGCCTGGTCGACGCGGGCATCCACCGCGACTCGATAGTCCCCGAACCAGTGGGGATCGCCGAGGACGGTCAGCGGTGTGGTGTGCGTCGTGTATCGCCAGGCGATCGGCTCGGTCGTGACGACCTGTTCGACGCATCCGCCACGCCGGCCCGGGCAGTCGACGGCCTCGAACGCTCCGTTGAAGTCGGACAACAGCCGGGGGCTGCGCCCGTGCGGGGTGGCGTCGAAGTCGTCGCGGTAGGGCAGTTTCATCGCCCGGTCGGTGCCGAACGTCCCCACCTTGCCTTGGCCTTGCCCGGCGGTGGTGGTGAGCGTGTACACGTGCCCGGGCTGCACGGTCAGCCGGTAGGTGCCGTCGTCATGGCGAATGGTGGCTTCCTGGGTGAACCAGTCCGCGTGCTGGTCTGAGCGCAGGTCCGTACGCCACACCTGGACCGGCGCGGTGGACAGGCCGGCGTCGTCGGGAATCTCGAAGCGCACGGTCTGTGGTGACTCCGCGTCCACAGACTCGATCACCACGCTGTAGTCGCCGGTGTCGGGCGAGCGCAGGGTGACGTAGCTACCACCGCTGTCGAGGTAACCGCTCGCGTCGTCGAGGTAGCGCCAGCCGGGTTCGGCGAACTGGCCGGTGTGGGCCATGGACCACAGCGACTTGCTGGTCTCGAAGTAGCCCGACCACGGCTGGTAGGCACGCATCAACCCCACCCCGGCGTACGGGATGGAGGTGTAGAACGACGCCGTCATGGCCCAGTTCACCGTCGCGGTCATCCGCCCGTCGATGTACGAGCGGTTGATCGCCTTGGCCAGCGGCCCGGCGCCGATGTCGTACTTCTGCGACCCCTGCTCACCGGACCACAGCGGCACCCCGAGATCTTGCGCGGTCTGCGTACTGGGGCAATGGTCGAACGGCGCGCCGTTGTACTGCTGGCCGCAGGGATAGTGGACCGAGAGGACGTCGACGGCGTCGCGGAACTCGTCGTCGGCGGCCATGACGTCAGCCACCTTCCACCGCTCCGCCAGGTCGGCCCCCCAGCCGTCCGCAGCGATGATCTTGGTGTCCGCGTGGCCGTTGGCCTCCAGCGCCTCGTCGAGCGCGACGAACCAGGACGGCTCGAAGTCCTCGGACTCGTTCCAGCCGCCGAGGTAGTCGATGCTCAGCCCGTGGTGCTGGGCGCAGTCGAGCCACGCGACGAGGTGATCGATGTTGTCCTGCGACCAGAAGCCGCCGTCGAACCAGCCCGGCGCACCCCACGACAGTCCGGACAGCACGATGTCCGGGTTACGCTGCTTGGCCTCGCGCATCAGCCACCATTCGTATCCGCGGTCGCAGTCGAGGTCGGTCGCCGCGCGCATGTGGCTGGGCTCCGAACCGGCCGTCGAGTTGACGTCGCCGCCGATCTCGACGCGCAGAATCTGCAATTCCGCGCCGTAGCCGGGCGTGAAGAGGTAGTCGAGGATGCGGCTGCGAGCCGGTTCGGGGTAGTCGACGAGCAGCCGGGACGACGCGCCGGCCGACAGCGCGCCGATCCCGTCGAAGGTTCGGCCGGCTGATTCGCCGTCCAGGGTGACGACCTGTTCGTCCGCAGCGGCGGCCGGTGCCTGCTGCGGCAGGAGTAGGGCAGCGCAGGTGGCAGCCGCCGCCAGCACGGCGAGGGGACGAACTGTCCGCCGAATCAGGCGATGCATCACAGGACGCTCCGTTGGCTCGGATCTGGTGGCCGGATCTGGTGGCCGGATCTGGTGGATCGAATCAGTG
>JAJYTA010000049.1 GCA_021793295.1 Actinomycetes bacterium | reverse complement strand
GATCGCCCGGATGCGACGCGGCTCGTGGGGCGCGGCCGCCATGACGCCGGACGGCACGATGGCTGGATTGACCGAGATCGTGCTGTCGCACGACAGCGAAGAGGTCGCGTTTCAAGAAGAGACGATCGTCGATCCACCGCATCGTGGGCATCGCCTCGGCCTGTTGGTGAAGATCGCGAACGTGCGGCGGCTGCTGCACGACCGCCCGGGCGTGCAGTCGGTGTGGACCGGCAACGCCGACACCAACTCGTTCATGATCTCGGTGAACGAGAAGTTGAACTACGAGGTCGCCGGGTGGATGGCCGGCTACCAGCGCGACGTGTGACGCTCGGAGGCTCAGCACCTGGTGCAGCGATCATGCGCTGCTAGATCTTGCGCAGACGGATGCGCCGGATGGCGTGGTCGGGGCCTTTGGTGAGCGTGAGCGTGGCCCGGCCGCGAGTGGGCAGGATGTTCTGGGCCAGGTTCGGCCCGTTGATGGTGTCCCAGAGCTCTTCGGCGCGGCGTACGGCGGCATCGTGGTCGAGGCTGCGGTAGCGGTGGAAGTACGACTCCGGGCGCTGGAACGCGGTTTCACGTAGCCGGAGGAAACGCTGGACGTACCAACGGCGGACGTCGGCCTGAGCGGCGTCGACGTAGATGGAGAAGTCGAAGAAGTCGCTGATCGCCAGCCCGGAGACGCCGTTGGCACGGGGACGGGCCGGCTGCAGCACGTTGAGCCCCTCGACGATGACGATGTCCGGCCGGTCGATCTCGATCTGTTCGCCGGGAACGATGTCGTAACTGAGGTGGGAGTAGACCGGCGCCGTCACCACCGGCTCACCGGACTTCACCGCCGCGACGAAGCGCAGCAGGGCCCGCCGGTCGTAGGACTCGGGAAACCCTTTGCGCTGCATCAGCCCGCGTCGTTCGAGTTCGGCGTTGGGCAGCAGGAACCCGTCGGTCGTCACCAACGACACCCGCGGGTGCTCCGGCCAGCGCGCGAGCAACAGCCGCAAGAGTCTCGCGGTGGTCGACTTGCCGACCGCGACCGACCCGGCGATCCCGATGACGAACGGAGTCCGGTCGGCGAAATCACCGAGGAAGGTCTTGGTGGCCTGATGCAGCCGGTCGGTGGCGCGGACCCGCAAGTTGAGCAACCGCGACACCGAGAGGTAGACGTCTCGGACCTCGTCGAGGTCCAGGAAGTCGCCCAGCCCCCGCAGCTCCTCGAGTTCCTCGGCGGCCAGGGAGAGCGGCGTTTGCTCGCGCAGCCGTGCCCAGTCCGAACGGGACAGATCCACGAACGGGGATGAATCGTGCAGCGCAGTCATGGTGTGCACATTCTTGCCGACTCGCCACGACGCCGTGCGGGCGAGGGCGCCTCGAAAACCCGCGGCCTGAAAAAACGCGCGCCCCGGGACGGCCGTGGGCCGGCCCATGCGGGGATATGCTGACCGCCGTGTGTGGCATCGTGGGATACGCAGGACATCAGCAGGCACTCGACGTCGTCGTCGAAGGGCTGCGCCGCCTCGAGTATCGCGGTTACGACTCCGCCGGAGTGGCGGTCGTAGCCGACGGTGCCCTGGCTTCGGCCAAACGCGCCGGGAAGCTGGCCAACCTCGAGAAATCGCTCGAACTGCAGCCCCTGCCGTCGGCCGGCACGGGCCTCGGGCACACCCGCTGGGCCACGCACGGCGCTCCCACCGACCACAACGCGCATCCGCACCTGGACGAATCCGGCCGGGTCGCGGTGATCCACAATGGCATCATCGAGAACTTCGCGCGGCTGCGGGCCGAGCTCGAACAGTCCGGCGTGCGATTCGTCTCCGAGACCGACACCGAGGTCGTGGCGCACCTCCTGGCTGCCGAGGTCGCCGCCGGCTCGGAGTTGGCCGAGGCGATGCGCCGGGTGTGCCTGCGCCTCGACGGCGCGTTCACGCTGCTGGCCGTGCACGCGGACATCCCCGACCGTGTCGTCGCGGCGCGGCGCAACTCACCGCTGGTGGTGGGGCTCGGCGACGGCGAGAACTTCCTGGCCTCCGACGTGTCGGCTTTCATCGCCCACACCCGCGAAGCACTCGAGGTCGGTGAGAGCCAGATCGTGGAGATCACCGCCGGCGACGTCAAGCTCACCGACTTCCACGGCGCCACCGTCGAAGAGCGCCGCTTCCACGTCGACTGGGACGCCTCGGCCGCGGAGAAGGACGGCTACGACTACTTCATGCTCAAAGAGATCGCCGAGCAACCGAAGGCGGTCGCCAACACCCTGCTCGGTCGCATCGGGCCCGAGGGTCTGCTGTCACTGGACGAGATGCGGCTGTCGGACGAGGAACTGCGCGAGGTCGACAAGGTCGTCGTCATCGCCTGCGGCACGGCCTATCACGCCGGTCTGGTGGCCAAGTACGCCATCGAGCACTGGACTCGCATCCCGTGCGAGGTGGAGCTGGCCAGCGAGTTCCGGTACCGCGACCCGGTGGTGGGCCGGGAGACGCTCGTCGTGGCTGTCAGCCAGTCCGGGGAGACGATGGACACCCTGATGGCCTTGCGCTACGCGCGTGAACAAGGCGCGAAGGTGCTGGCCATCTGTAACACCAACGGTGCGACGATCCCGCGGGAGTCCGACGCCGTGCTGTACACGCACGCCGGACCCGAGGTCGCCGTGGCCTCGACCAAGGCGTTTCTCACCCAGCTGATCGCCTGCTTCCTCGTCGGGCTGTACCTCGGCCAGGTGCGCGGGACGAAGTGGGGCGACGAGATCCGCGCCGTCGTCCGTGACCTGTCGGACCTGCCGTCGAAGGTCGACCAGGTCCTCGAGACCATGGAGCCGGTCCGCGAGCTGGCGCGCAACCTGGCGTCGTCGACGTCCGTGCTGTTCCTCGGCCGCCACGTCGGCTTCCCGGTGGCGCTCGAAGGTGCGCTCAAGCTCAAGGAGCTCGCCTACATGCACGCCGAGGGTTTCGCGGCGGGCGAGCTCAAGCACGGTCCGATCGCGCTGATCGAGGACGGCGTCCCGGTCATCATCGTGGTGCCGTCGCCCAAGGGACGCTCGGTGCTGCACGACAAGATCGTCAGCAACATCCAGGAGATCCGGGCCCGCGGCGCGCGCACGATCGTCATCGCCGAGCAGGGGGACGAAGACGTCGTCCCGTACGCCGACCACGTGGTTCGGGTACCGGAATGCCCGGTGTTGTTGCAGCCGGTCGTGTCGACGGTGCCGCTGCAGGTGTTCGCCTGCGAGATGGCCAGTGCGCGCGGGTTCGACGTCGACCAGCCGCGCAACCTCGCCAAGAGCGTCACCGTCGAGTAGTCGGGCCCGGCAGTCGGGGCAGCGGTCCTCGCCCGCGGCTCGTTCCTCGCCGACGCCCGCGCCTACCTTGGACCGCTGCCCCCCACCCCACGACGGTGAGGAACTCCTCGAGCCGGTCGTCGTCCCCGCCGAGAACCCGCGCTGCCCTGGGTTGCACGATCATCAGGCTGTACAGCATGGAGCCCAGCCACACCGCCGCCAAGCCGACGTGCACGACGGCGAGCAGGGCGACGACCATGCCTCAGCGCAGCTCCGTCGACAACAGGTCCATGACCATGCCATCGCGCACGCTGCTGGTGTGACGTTCACGCCCGTGCATCATGCCGACCGGGCGGAACCCGACGGCGGCGCAGCAGCGGATGGCGGTCTCGTTGGTGGCGGCGGGATCGATCACGAGGCGATGGTGGCCGAGCTGGTCGAACAGGTACCGCGCCAAGGTACGGATGGCGTCGCGCCCCAGCCCACGCCCGTGCAGGTCAGGGTCGATGAAGATCTCGATACCGGCGTGCCGGTCGCGGGGGTCTTCGTTCTCCCAGTACTGGATCATGCCGGCGATGCGCCGGCCGGTGACGATCGTCAGCCGGGTAGCCGAGCTGTCGGCCAGGGGCCAGTCGTCGACGAGGTCGGCGGCGTCCCACCACTGCCGGACCTCCGGGGTGCTCATGATGTGCACGAGCACGGGCACGTCGTCGGCGACGACCGGGCGCAGCATGACGCTCTCGCCGCTCAGCGCCCCCACGAGTGCCACTTCACCCATACGCGCGAGTGTAAGACGCAAACTGCATCTGCGGCATGGCGAACCTGGTGAGCAGGCCCCGCTAGGGTGGGATGAATGATCGTGGGCGTGGGGATCGACGTCGTCGATGTCAGGCGCTTCGCCGTGACGTTGGAACGCACGCCCACGCTGGCGCTGCGGGTGTTCACCGCGGCCGAACGCGAGCGGTCCGTCGCCTCCCAGGCTGCGCGGTTCGCGGCCAAGGAGGCGTTGGCCAAGGCGCTGGGTGCCCCGCGTGACCTACGCTGGCACGACGCCGAGGTGGTCAGCGACGAGAACGGCCGGCCGTGGTTTCGCCTGAGCGGTACCGTCCAGGCCTGTTGTGACGCGCTCGGCGTCAGCTCGGTGCACCTGTCGCTGTCTCACGACGCGGGCGTGGCTTCCGCGCTCGTGGTGCTCGAAGGGGGAACGACGTGATCGGCGTGCACTCGGTGGCCGACATTCGCACGGCCGAGAACGATCTGATGGCTCGCCTGCCCGATGGGGCCTTGATGCAGCGGGCGGTGGCCGGGCTCACCACGACGGTGGCGCGCCTGCTCGACGGCCCCTACGGGGCTCGGGTCACCGTGCTGGCCGGCGGCGGCAACAACGGCGGCGACGCGTTGTGGGCCGGTGCTCGCCTGGCGCGTCGTGGTGCGCGGGTCGACGCGGTGCTGCTGCGGCCCGAGCACGCCCATGCCGAAGGGCTGGCGGCGCTGCGCGCAGCCGGTGGCCGAGTGGTCGCCGGTGCGGCGTCCACGGCGGCGGAGTCGGCCGTGCGCAGGGCCGACGTCGTGCTCGACGGCATCCTCGGCATCGGTGGCCGGGGCGGACTCGACGACGAGGCCGCCGACCTGGCCGCCGTCGCGCATGACCATGCCGGACTCGTGGTGGCCGTCGACCTGCCCAGTGGGGTGGTGCCCGACACCGGTGAGACGCCAGGACGACATGTGGTCGCCGATGTGACGGTGACGTTCGGGACAGGCAAGGTCGCGCTGGTCCTCGATCCGGCTGCGGCCGCCGCTGGATCTGTGCACGCGGTCGACATCGGCCTCGGGCCGTACCTGCCGGACCCTGATGTCGAGGTTCTCGAACCCGCCGACGTCGCGGCGCTGCTGCCCCGGCCGGGCCGTGAATCGGACAAGTACGCGCGGGGTGTGGTGGGTGTGCTGGCCGGTTCGCAGCAGTACACCGGGGCGGCGATGCTGGCCGTGGGCGGTGCGGTGCACGGCGGCGCGGGCATGGTGCGCTATTGCGGGCCCGACGCCGTGGCCGCGGGCATCCGGATGCGTTGGCCTGAAGTGATCGTCAGCCCCGACGTCGAGTCCACCGGCCGGGTCCAGGCCTGGACGGTGGGCTCGGGCCTCGGTTCGCGCCGGCCGGCTGAAGTATCGGCCGAGGGGGTCCCGGTCCTGGTGGACGCCGACGCGCTCGCGGCCGTACCGGCCCGGTTCGTCCGTCCGGCGCTGCTGACCCCGCACGCCGGAGAACTGGCCAGGATGCTCGATGTCGATCGGGCCGAGGTGGAGGCGCACCGGCTCCGGCATGCCCGCCAGGCGGCCGAGCGCTGGAACGCGACGGTGCTCCTCAAAGGGAGCACGACCCTCGTCGTCGCCCCGGACGGCCGGATGCGGATCAATCCGACCGGTACGTCCGCGCTGGCCACGGCCGGCACCGGCGACGTCCTGGCCGGCCTTGCGGGCTCCCTGCTCGCAGCCGGACTCACGCCTCTCGACGCCGGCAGTGTGGCCGCATACGTCCACGGGGAGGCAGGCCGGCTGGCCGCCGCCGATACCGGGTACCCGTCCGCGGGCGACGTCCTCGAGCACGTGCCCGCGGCGCTGTGGTCGCTGCGCCGGACGGCCTGACAGAATCGGTGCCGTGGTGACCCACGACTTCGCCCGGCCATCGGTGCCGCACGCCGAGGTGCGCGTCGACCTCGACGCAATCCGGGCCAACGTCGCCGAGCTGGCGGTGCGTGCCGGCGGGGCCGACGTCATGGCTGTCGTCAAGGCGGACGCCTACGGGCACGGGTTGGTCCCCGTGGCCCGCGCCGCGCTGGAAGCCGGGGCGAGCTGGCTGGGTACGGCGGTGCTGACCGAGGCGTTGGCGCTGCGCGCCGCGGGCGTGACCGCGCGGGTGTTGGCGTGGTTGTGCGCACCGGGAGAACGCTGGAGCGACGCGGTGGCTGCCGACGTGGACGTGTCGGCGTCTGCGCCATGGGCGGTGGGCGAGATCGCGGCGGCCGCGCGTGAGACGGGGCGGGTGGCTCGCGTCCATCTGAAGGTCGACTCCGGCCTCGGGCGCTCTGGTGCACCTCGCCAGGCGTGGGCCGGCCTCGTCGACGAAGCGCTGAAGGCGCAAGCCGAAGGGGTGCTCGAGGTGGTGGGCCTGTGGTCGCACCTGGCCTTCGCCGACGAGCCCGGCCACCCGGAGAACGCCGCTCAGCTCGAAGCGTTCAATGCCGCAGTCGCCTTCGCCGAATCGCGAGGGGCTCGGCCCGAGGTGCGTCATCTGGCCAACTCCGCCGCCACGCTGGCGCTGCCGGACACCCATTTCGATCTGGTCCGGCCCGGGCTGGCCGTGTACGGGCTGTCCCCGATCCCTGACCAGGTCGCCTCCGCCGACGTGGGGCTGCGCCCGGCGATGTCGGTGCGCGCCAGGTTGACCCTGGTGAAACGGGTTCCTGCTGGGCACGGCGTGTCGTACAGCCACTTGTACACCACCGACCGCGAGACCACGCTCGGGCTCGTCCCGCTCGGGTACGCCGACGGCGTGCCCCGGCACGCCTCCAGTGGTGCCGGCGCAGGGCCGGGGGCGCCGGTGCTGGTCAACGGTGTCACTCGGCGGGTGGCCGGGCGAGTGTGCATGGACCAGTTCGTCCTCGACCTGCGTGACGACGCAGTCCAGGCTGGAGACGAGGTCGTGCTGTTCGGCGGTGGCGAGGGCGAGCCGACGGCGCAGCAATGGGCCGAGGCCTGCCAGACGATCTCGTACGAGATCGTCAGCCGGTTCGCGCCGCGGCTCCCGCGGACCTATGTCGGTGCTGGTGTGGAACGTCCATGAGCAAGCTGGTGGCGGCCGGGCGTACGGCCGGTTTGATCAGCGCCTGGCTCGGCGTGGCCTCTGCGGGCGCAGCCGTCGGGTTCGCTGCTGAGCGGTACGTGATGGGCCGTTCGTTCAAGCGCGACGACCCGTACGCCGATGAGCCGCTCGGCTCACTGCGTGGCCGAACCCGCACGGTGACCACCGACGACGGCGTCGCACTTCACGTCGACGTGGACGACGCGCCGGCCTCGGCCACCACACCGACGATCGTGTTCACCAATGGCTTCGCCCTCACCGGCGATTCTTGGCACTTTCAACGCCGCGACCTGCGCGGCACGGCGCGACTGGTCTTCTGGGACCAGCGCGGCCACGGTGACTCCGATCCACTGCCCGACGGGCGAGAACTGACGTTCGACCGGCTCGGCGCCGACCTCGGGCACGTCATCGACGCGGTGGCCCCGACCGGCCCGGTGGTTCTGGCGGGGCACTCGATGGGCGCCATGACGATCACGGCGCTCGCGGCGATGCGCCCGGAGCTGTTCGGCCGGCGCGTCGTCGGCGTGTTCCTCGTCGCGAACAGCGCCGACAAGCTCAAGGTCTCCGGCTTCGGCCTGCCGGGCTTCGTCGGCCGGCTGGCCGGGCGGGCTGCACCGGGCGCCGTCACCCTGCTGGCTCGCCGTCCTGACCTCGTCGAGCTCGGCCGGCGGATGGGCAGTGACCTCAGCTACGTCCTGACCCGCCGCTACGGGTTCGCCGACGGCGGGTCGCCGCGGCTGGTCGAGTTCACCAAGTACATGAACACAGCGATTCCCATCGACGTGGTGGCGGCGTACTTCCCGCTGTTCGGCGAGCTGGACGCGTCGGGTGCGCTGCCGGTGCTGGCGCGGGTGCCGGTGTCCGTCGTGGCCGGTGAACACGACCTCGTCATCCCGGTCGAGCACACCCGCGCGTTCGTCGAGCAGTTGCCCGACGTCGCCTACGTCGAGGCCACCGATGCCGGGCACATGGTGCTGCTCGAGCGCCACGAGCTCGTCACCGAGGCGCTGACCGACTTGCTGCGCCGAGTGCGCCGGAAGGACCGGCGCGAGCAGCGCACGAAGACCCGAGTCGCGTCGATGCGGCAGCCGCGCACACCGAGGGGCCGGAACCAGAAGTGATCGAACTCGACGTCACCGACGCTGACGAGATGACGGCGCTGGGCCGGCGCCTGGCAACCGGGCTGAGCGCGGGCGACCTGGTCCTGCTCGGCGGTGATCTCGGCGCCGGGAAGACCACACTGGCCCAAGGCGTGGGCGCCGGCCTGGGCGTGCGCGGGCCGATCACGTCGCCGACGTTCGTCATCGCCCGCGTGCACCCGTCGCTCGTCGGTGGCCCGCCGCTGGTGCACGTCGACGCGTATCGCCTCGGCGGTTGGGACGAGCTCGAGGACCTCGATCTCGAGGCGACGCTCGACGAAGCCGTCACGCTGGTCGAATGGGGCGAAGGTGTGGCCGAGGGGCTGGCCGGCGACCGTCTCGAGATCCACATCGACCGCGCTCGCGGTGGGGGCGACGACGCCGACCTGAGGCATGTGCGGATCCGCGCGGTGGGCTCACGATGGGACGAACGTGAGCTCCGCCAGGTGACGGGGCAGGTCGCATGACCGACGACTCCGCAGCTGCCGGTGCGACCGTCGACACCGACTTCACCGGTCAGGACCTCAGCGAGGTGTTCGCCACGTCCGACGGCGCTGCCCGAGTGTTCCGGCGGTGCGACTTCACCGACGCCGGCCTGTCTCGTACGGATCTGCGCGGTGCGACGTTCGAGGCATGCACATTCGACGGCGCCACCCTGACGCGGGCGGAGCTGGACGGCTCGGTGTGGAAGGGAGGTTCGGCGGCGAAGGCGAACTTCTCCGGGGCTGACGTGTCCGATGCGGTGTTCGACGGCGTCGATCTGGCCAACACGACGTGGCGCGGCGCGATGATCGCCGACGCCAGCTTCACCGGGTGCCGCCTGGTCGGTGCGCGTTTCGACGAGGCTCGTGGCCTCGGGCCGAAGTTCCGCCGCTGCAATCTGATGCTCGCCTCGCTGGCCGGCATCAGCTTGCGTGGCCAGGAACTCGACGGCTTGCGCATGGACGACGCGGTGCTGGCCGGTGCCGATCTGCGCGACACGGTGTGGCGTGATTCGCGGCTGCGTGGCGCCTTGCTGCGCGCCGCGGACCTGCACGGTGCGGATGTGCGCGGAGCGGATCTCGGTGACGTCCTGCTCGAAGAGGCACACCTGTTCGCCGGGGCCGTCATCTCCGCTGAGCAAGCGGCGGCGATTCTGGGTCAGCTCGGCATCGTCGTCGACGGCTAGCGAGTATGACGCCGGGAGCATGATCGCCGACGGCGCGCGGTTCGGACGGTGGCGGGTTCGCGGTTGACATAAGGTGTGCACGTGCTGCTCCTCGCCCTCGACACGTCCACACCGGCTGTCACGGTCGCACTCCACGACGGTGACAGGGTGGTCGCCGAGTCCACGACGATCGCGCCCCGACAGCACACCGAACGGCTGATGCCGCAGGTCACCGATGCTCTTGCCGCCGTCGGCGCCGATCGGACGGCGATCACCGAGATCGCCGTGGGTGTGGGCCCGGGTCCGTTCACCGGCTTGCGGGTCGGTATCGCCGCAGGACGCACCCTGGGCGCCGCGCTCGATCTGCCGGTGCGTGGGGTGTGCAGCCTCGACGTCATCGCGTACGCCGTCGTGTCCGGCCCCGCCGCGCCCGGGCCGTTCCTGGTCGCCACCGACGCCCGGCGGCGTGAGGTCTACTGGGCCGCCTACGACGAATCCGGCCGCCGTACGGCCGGACCGGCCGTCGACCGTGCCGCGGCGGTCCGCGCCCAGCGCGGTGCGCTGCCCGCAGCCGGTGCCGGCGCGGGGCTGTATGCCGACGAGTTCGGCACGGTGCTGGCACCGGAGCATCCCTCGGCTGCGGCCCTGGCTCGGGCCGTCGTGGACGAAGCCGTGGAGATCAGCGCGCCGGATCCGCTGTACCTGCGCCGCCCCGACGCGACACCCCCGGCCGGTCGCAAGAGCGTGTTGGCCTGACGTGTCATCTGCGATCAGGCCGATGCGCTGGTGGGACGTCGACATCGTCGCCCCGCTGGCGCAGCGGCTGTTCGCCGCCGAGGCTCCGTGGAGCGCTGAGTCGTTCTGGGCGGAGTTGGCCGGGGTTCCCGACACCCGCTGGTACGTCGTCGCGGAGGTCGACGGGCACGTGGTCGGTTACGCGGGCCTGACCTCGCCGTCGATGGCCGGGGAGCCGGCCGACCTGCAGACGATCGGCGTCGAACCGGGCCACCAACGGCAAGGCATCGGGACTCGACTGATGCGAGCGGTGATCGCCGAGGCTCGCCGTCGCGACGCCGGTGACCTCATGCTGGAGGTCCGCGCCGACAACGACGCCGCCCGCGCGTTCTACGCCCGGCACGGTTTCGAGCGCCTGGCGATCCGGCGCAATTACTACCGCGGCAACCGCGACGCCATCGTCATGCGTCGCCGGCTGCCTCGACGCCCCGGCGACGAACCGGCGGGACGGCAGCGATAATCGACGTCGTGACACCACCACTGATCCTGGGCATCGAGACCTCGTGCGACGAGACGGGGGTCGGCCTGGTTCGTGGCACCACCTTGCTCGCCAACGCCGTCGCGAGCTCGGTCGACGAACACGTCCGTTTCGGCGGAGTCGTCCCCGAGGTCGCGAGCCGGGCCCACCTGGAAGCCATCGTTCCCACGATGCACCGGGCCCTGGATGAAGCCGGCTGCCGGCTCGCCGACGTCGACGCGGTCGCGGTCACGGCAGGCCCGGGCCTGGCCGGAGCGCTCATGGTCGGTGTCTCCGCGGCCAAGGCACTGGCGGTGGCTCTGGACCGGCCGCTGTACGGCGTCAACCACCTCGTGGGCCACGTGGCAGCCGAGCAACTGGAGAACGGGCCGCTCACCGAACCGGTCGTCGCGCTGCTGGTCTCCGGTGGACACACCGAGATCCTGCAGGTCGACGACATCGCCACCGCGGCCGAACTGCTCGGCCAGACCATCGACGACGCCGCCGGCGAGGCGTTCGACAAGGTCGCGAGGTTGATCGGGCTGAAGTATCCGGGCGGGCCGCACATCCAGCGCGCCGCGGCCGAAGGCGACCCCGCGGCGATCCGGTTCCCCCGCGGGCTCACCGCACCCCGCGACATGACCCGGCATCGGTACGACTTCTCGTTCTCCGGGCTCAAGACCGCCGTGGCCCGATGGGTGGAAACAGCCGAAGCGGCCGGGAAGCCCGTACCCGTCGCCGACGTCGCCGCCGGCTTCCAGGAAGCCGTGGCCGACGTCTTGACGAAGAAGGCGGTGCTGGCCTGCCAGGAGCGCGGCGTGTCGACCATGGTGCTGGCCGGTGGCGTCGCGGCGAACGCCCGGCTGCGCGAGCTGACCGAGCAGCGCTGCGCCGCGGCCGGCATCACGTTGCGCCAGCCGCGCTTCTCGCTGTGCACGGACAACGGCGCCATGATCGCCGCCCTGGGCGCCGCCGTCGTGGAACGCGGCTTGCCGCCGAGCCCGCTGGACTTCGCCACCGACTCGTCGCTGCCGGTGACCGAGGTGCTCGTCGGCGCTGGTCAGTTCAGCTGAAGCCGGTCGAGCGCCGCCGGGAGTTCGGCGATGTCGTCGATCACCACCGCGGCGCGGGCCACCGCGTCGTCGGCGGGCGGGAAATGCGGGTTCGGGATGGCCACCACGGTCATCTCCGCAGCCAGCGCGGCGAGCAGACCGTTGGTGGAGTCCTCGACGGCCACGCACTCCGCGGCCGGCACACCCAGCTGCCGTGCGGCTTCGAGGTACACGTCGGGCGCGGGTTTGCCGGCTGCCACCTGCTCACTGGACACGGCGACGGTCACGTCGTCGGTCAGCCCGGCGAACTCGAGGAACGCCCGGATCAACGTCGGCGGTGAGGAACTGGCGATGGCGACCGGCGAGCGGGCGATGACCGCGCGAACGGTGTCGACGGCTCCGGGCAGGACCGGGGGCCCCTCGGCGTACCGGCGCGTCATCTCGCCGATCGTGAGCTGAGCTGCCTGCTCGACACTGAGGTCCACCCCCAGCTCGTCGACGAGGTAGGTGGCCCATTCCGGCGTGCTCATGCCCTGCATGGCGCGGGTCGCTTCGTCGGTCCACGAGCCGCCGTAGTCGGCGACGACCCAGCGGCGAACCTCGTCCCACATCTGCTCGGAGTCCACGAGCACACCGTCGAGATCGAACACGACTGCCTTCATGCTCAGCGACGCTACCCAGGTTGCCGGCTGCACGCGATCGTGCCGCGCGCGGCGCGTGACCACAGTTGTTCGACGACGCGGCCCGGAGGGCAAAAATGACGACCATTGGTGATGGTGGCAGACAGGCCGCCTGCCACAGACTGCCTGGATGGAACACGTCGGTCGTCCCCGAGTTCGGACGCTCGCCGAGGCGAGCCATTCGCCGGTCAGTGCGAGCATCCAGACCGCCATCGTCGGCGCCGCAGCGGTCGACGAGAGCGATGTCGGACTCCGAGCCGGGACGGGCCGAGTGCACCAGGCCGTGCATGACAGCACCGATCCCGTCCGGCCCCGGGGGTCGTCCCGGCGCGGCTGACGGCCAGAACCCGCCGGACACCGCCGTGTCCGGTGAGACCCGAAAGGTCCGGACCCATGACCACGCCGAAGTGGCCTGGGCCGGCGAGATTTCCGAGGAGGTCGATGTCTACCGTGACGGTGACATACTCGCGACGACACAGGACGACGGCTCGCACCGTGACCAGTTCGCCCGCACGGCCCGCCCGGCGGCGCACGTCGACCCGGTCTGCGCGGCCGGCGGCACCGTGTGCTCCGATGAGTTACGGCTGGGGTTCGGCGCGTCGGATCATCCGGATCGACAATTACCTGTCCTGGTGACGAACGGCTGACGGCGCGCGGTGACAACGAACGAAGCCGGCGCGGCCGGCCACGACGATGAGAACGATCCGGCCGAGTCCACGGCCGGGACCGGGCACGAACCGGCCGGCGACGGCGGCAGCGATCCGCCGTCGCCGGCCGGCCCGGGTCAGCGCCTACCGACTGAACCCGCGGACGAGGCAGCGTACGACGATGACGAGGCCGATCCCGACGACGGGTGGGTCGACGTCTGACGCCATTCTGGACGGCGCCCTGGGTTCTGCCTCCGGCCCGCTTGCCCGGCGTACGCACGGCACACGGCCTAGACTCCTGCCGGTGCCTTCTCAAAGCGTTGGCGGGTGGTCGGGGTGCGGCACAGGGGCCATGAGGGGACGAATGCGCCGACGGCGGCGAGTCCGGACGGGAAGCGGGTCGTCTCGCCCACGCTCGTGGGGCGCGCCGAGGAGTTGGAGCGGCTGACGGCCGCGGCATCGTGTCCGCCGGCGGTCGTCGTGGTCGACGGCGAGGCGGGCATCGGGAAGACGCGTCTGGTCTCGGAGCTGGTCACCAGGGCCGAGGTCGGCAACCGGATGGTCTTGACGGGGCGCTGCCACCGCATTCGGGAGTCGTTTCCGCTCGGGCCGGTGGTCGACGCCCTCGGGGGGATCGCCGATGTGCTTCCGGCTGATCTCTCGCCGGTGACCGGCGCGTTGCGCCCATTGCTGCCCGAGCTGGCCGAGCGGCTGCCTGCGGCGCCGGCTCCGCTGGACGACCGCGGCGGGGAGCGCCACCGGGTCTTCCGTGGGCTCGTCGCGCTGCTGGGCGCGCTCGGGCCGACCGTCCTCGTGCTCGAGGACATGCATTGGGCCGACGAGCAGACCGTCGATTTCGTGCGGTACCTGCTGGCCGAACCGCCAGCCGAGCTGGCCTTGGTGATGACCTTTCGCGGCGAGGAGGTCAGGCCCGAGGTCCGTGCTCTGACGGCTGCGTTGCCGCCTGGAACGACCCGCGCCGACGTCGTCCTGCACGCCTTGGACGACAAACAAACCGGCGCCCTCGCGGCTGCGATCATGGGCTTGGACCGGGTCTCCGACGAGTTCGCGGCCTACCTGTGCGAGCGGACGTCCGGCCTGCCGTTTGCGATCGAAGAGCTGCTGGCGTTGTTGCGCGCGCGAGGCACTCTGGTGCGGCGGCGCGGCGGCTGGGCCCGGCGGGCCCTCGATGAGCTCGACGTGCCGAGCGGCATCCGTGATTCGATCCTCGAACGGGTCAGCCGGCTGTCCGGCGAGGCACGCGAGATGGTCGAAGCCGCGGCTGTCCTGCAAGTCCCGGTCAGCGCAGCCGTGCTGACCGAGACCGCGGGACGAGCCGAACTGCCGGCGGCGCGGGCCCTGGAGGAAGCGTTGGAGTCCGGTGTGCTCGCCGAACACGAGACCGGGCTCGGATTCCGGCATCTGCTCGCTGCACAGGCGGTGTACGAGGACATGGCCCGGCCGCGGCGCCGGGAGCTGCACGCGCGCGTGGCCACCGCCCTGCAGACACGTTCGCCGGTCCCGCTCGGCCAGGTTGCGCATCACCTGCGTTTCGCCGACCGGTGGGACGAGTGGGGTGTGGCCGCCGAGCTGGCCGCCGACCACGCCATCGCGCTCGGCAACGACGCCGAGGCGGTCCGGCTGCTCGAAGCCGTCTTGCGCGATGCGCCCTTGGAGCCGGCGCGAGCTGGCGCGATCGCGGTCAAGCTCGTTCCGGCGGCGATCGAATCGCTGCGGGCGCGCGATGTGGCTGATCTGGTCGCCACCGTCCTCGAGCGGGATCTGCCTCGCGACATCCGCGGCGAGCTGCGGTTCCAGCTGGCGCTGCTGTTGCACGAGATCGGCGACGACATAGCCCGGGCGCGCGACCTGCTCACCGAAGCCATCGCCGACCTCGAGGCGAATCCCGGCCTCAAGGCGTGGGCGATGGTCGTCCTGGTGATCCCGGTGGCGCCGGAGATCACCCCGGCCGAGCGCAAACTCTGGCTCGGGCGGGCCCTGGCGGTCATCCCCGACATCGACGATCTGCCGTTCCGGGCGTTCCTGCTCGGCAAGATCGCGATGGTCCTGGCGCCCATCGGCGACCCGGCCTGGCGCGAGCTGCTGCAGCGCATCGACGACCAGACCGGCGGTGTGCCGCGGCACCGGCAGGAGGCCAACGCGTTCTGGTCGATCGGCACCGAGGTCTGCTACGCCGGTCATCACGACGTCGCCGACCGGCTTCTCGATGCCGGTCTGCTGGCGGTGGCCGACAGCGACAGCGCCCGGCTGGAGTTCAGCCTCCGGTGCGCGCGAGTCCTGCTCGACTACTGCTGCGGGCAGTGGGAGGGGCTGAGCGAGGACATCGACGCCGTCACCGACGAGTTCGCCGGCCACCCCCGCTCGAGCATCGACGTCGACGTGGTGACCGCTTCGCTCGCCCTCGCCCGCGGCGAGCTCGACGAGGCACGGGAGCAGCTGTCGAGCGTCGTCGACGTGGTCGAGCAGCTCGGTGGTTACGACCTGCTGCCGCTGCCCGCGGCCGCGTCCATCCGGTTGTCGCTGGCCCAGCGGGACGTCGACGACGCCTTGGCCGTAGCCGAGCGGCTGTTCGCCGCGGTCGAGTCCACCGGTGTGTGGCCACCGGCCGCCCGGGCCGTCCCGGCGATGACCGAAGCGCTGGTGACCGCCGGCCGGATCGACCGGGCGCGCGCCCTGGTCGACCGGTTCACCGCCGAGTTGCGCGACATCGACGCGCCCCTGGGCCCGGCAGTGCTCCCGCATGCCGAAGGCCTGCTCGACGCCGCGAACGGCCGGTATCGCAGCGCGGTCGAACGGCTCACCACAGCCGCGCGGCGCTACACCGAACTGCGGTGCCCATACGAATCGGCCCAGGCCGTCGAACGAGCAGCCGATGCCGCGGCCGCAGCCGGCGACGACCCGGGCGAGCTGGTGCGAACCGCGCTGTCGGGGTACCGCAACCTGGGCGCGTCGTGGGATGCCGCGCGCGCGGCCGACACAGCGCGCCGGCTCGGTGTCACCGTTCCGGCGCACCGCCGTGGCGGCCGGCAGAGTTACGGCGACCAGCTCTCACCCCGCGAGCGTGAGGTGGCCGAACTCGCCGCCGCCGGGCGCACGAACAAGGAGATCGCCGCAGAGCTCTACCTGTCGGTCAACACCGTGGCCCGGCACATCACCGCGGCCATGCGCAAACTCGGCGTGACCTCGCGAGTCGCGATCGTCCACCACCTCTCCGACGACGACCCGTCGAAATGATCATGTTCACTTGGTATTTCCCTGCCGGACCACCTGTGCACGCCTCGTGATGCCGCAGCAGGCCTCGTGGTGTCACGCCACCGGCACGTCACCACCCACTCCGCGAGCCGCCGACAGCAAAATTGACGATGATTCGTCATAGCCACCGCGCCGCGGGTGCTCCAGGCTGACCACATGGACGATCCCCGTGGTTCCGCCCGGATGCGTGCCACGCTCCTCCTCCGCCCCGCGCAGACGCACCGCCGGGCAACGGCGGTCCTGCTCTCGGTGATGTCGCTGGTCGCATCAGCCCCCGGGGCGGCCGCGGGGATCGTCCGACACACGTCCCCCGCTTCGACGGGGGTTCAGCGTCCGGCGGCGAGGGCAGCCAGGGCCGTGCCGACCATGGCGTGCACCCCGTAGGCGATGGCTTGCTCGTCGATGTCGAAGTTGCCTTGATGCAGGTCGCGCATGGTGCCGAGGGCGCTGCCGTGCACGCCCAGCCGGCCCATCGCCAGTGGGACCCGTTCGCCGTACCAGGCGAAGTCTTCGCCACCCATGCTCGTCTCGGTGTCGGTGAGCGCCTTCTCGCCCAGCTGGGCGGCGATACCGGTGCGCATCAGCCGCACCGACGTGGGGTTGTTCACCACTGGCGGCACGCCGCGCTCGTAGTGCACCTCGACGCCGACCCCGCTCAACGCGGCGACGTCGGCCACCACACCGCGCACGTACTTCTCGGCATCGGCCCAGGCAGCGTGGTCGAGCACGCGGACCGTGCCGCGGAGCACACCCTCGGACGGAATGACATTGGGTGGCGAGCCTGCTTGGATCGCGCCCCAGACCAGCGAGAAGCCGGACCGGATGTCGATCTGGCGGGCGAGGAGGGCCGGCACGTCCGTCGCGATGCGCGACAGAGTGTCGACGAGGTCGATGGTCAGCTGGGGACGCGCGGTGTGCCCACCTGGACCGGTGATGTGGACCTCGACCAGATCGCACGCCGCGGTGATGGGCCCCGTGCGCAGACCGATCTGGCCGACCGGCAGCCGTGGATCGCAGTGCAACGCGAAGGCTCGTTCGACGCCGTCCAGCTCACCGGCCGCGATGACCTCGCGCGCGCCGCCCATGATCTCTTCGGCCGGCTGGAAGATCACCCGGACCCGGCCCGGCAGTTGCGGCACGTCGGCCAGCGCGAGCGCGGCACCCAAGGCGACCGTGGTGTGAACGTCGTGGCCGCAGGCGTGACATACGCCGTCGACGGTGGAGCGGTAGGGGACGTCCTTCAGGTCCGGCAACGGTAGGGCGTCGATGTCGGCGCGCAGCGCCACGGTGCGGCTGCCGGAGCCGATGTCGACGGCCAGCCCGGTGCCGCGCGGAAGCCGGCGCGGTTGCAGCCCTGCAGCTGTCAGGCGCCGCATGAGCAGGTCGGTGGTCTGGTGCTCGGCGAAGCCCAGCTCGGGGTGGGTGTGCAACTGCCGCCGCACCGCGGCCAATTCTTCGCCATGGATGTTCAGCCAGCTCGAGAGCCAGGTGTCGGTCACGCCGTCAACCCCGTTGCCATCTCCTCCAAGAGGCTGTCGACGACCTTGGTCAAATCACCGCCGCTCGCCTCTGCAATTGCGCGTTGTCGTTGATAACTCGCCCCGATCGCGAGAACGCGGTCGATACCGGCGAGATCATCAGCGCACGACAGTCTACGGGCAATCGGCATGAGTTCGTCGGCCAAATCCAACAAAGCTTGGCGGACGGGCACGACGGTACCGCGTTCGTCGACGATGATCTCGGCCTCGAGCCCGTATCGGGCGGCGCGCCATTTGTTCTCGCGCACGACCCAGTTCTTCGGTGACGGCAGCGTGTAGCCGCGGTCGAGCTCGCGGTCGAGGCGTTCGACCAGGCACTGCGACAGTGCGGCGATGACGGCGACCTCGTCCAGCGTGGGCAGGCCATCGCAGATGCGCAGTTCGACGGTGCCGAAGTCGGGGTGGGGGCGGATGTCCCACCACACCTCGCGCACCGACTCGATGGTCTGCGTGGAGATCAGGGTGTCCATGTAGGTCTCGAACTGGTCCCAGCCCGACAGCTGATAGGGCAGCCCGGCCGTGGGCAGCGTCTCGAAGACTTTGCTTCGCGCGGAGGCCAGTCCGGTGTCGTGCCCGACCCAGAACGGCGACGACGCCGACAGGGCGAGCAGATGCGGGACGTACGACGTCAAAGCGTTGACGATGGGGATCGCCTTGTCCGGTGAGCGCACGCCCACGTGGACGTGGACCCCGAAGATCTGCAGCCGGCGGGCCAGCCACTGTAGGTGCGCCACGAGTTGTTCGTAGCGCGGTTTCGGGCTGATGTCCTGACTGGCCCAGTTACTGATCGGGTGCGTGCCCGCGCACATGAGCCCGAGGCCGCGCCGTCCAGCGGCTGCCGAGACTGTCTGGATCGTCTCGGCGAGGTCGGCTCGGGCTTCGCCGACGGTCGAGCAGACGCCGGTGATGACTTCGATGGTGGATTGCAGCAACTCGTGCTTGGCCTTGGGGTGCTCGTCGGCGCCGTCGGGACGGATGTCCTCGAGGATCTCCACCGCACCCGAGGTGAGCTCCCGGTTCACGGGATCGACGAGCTGAAGTTCCCATTCCACGCCGATACTGCTTCGGTCCGACGGTGAAAACGGGATCTGCATTCTTGGAGTGTGACATGTATGGCGGTACTTCCGAAATGCCCTGTCTCAACTATGTGAATGCGTATTGTCTGAGAAAATTGACAAAAGACATCGCTAAGCCAGCGGCATGAGTCAACTGGACTGACTCGCGCCGCAGCAGAACCGTCGTCGATGACGGTGGTGAGCGGGCTGGCTCAAGATCCAAGTCTGGCAGCCATCGGCTGAGCTGGCAAGACATCGATTTCTACCGGTGCCTGGAACGTCGTTTGCGGATTCGGCGAGAAACGCATGGACGGGCGAAGAGGTTGCCCCCGGTCAGCTCGTGCCGGTCCCGGCTGGCGATGAGTGCGGAATGGATTTCACTACACGTCCGGCGTGCGGGTGACGCTCCGGCCGGTCGCCTGCATGATCGCGGCGAAGCGGACCGCGTCCCGGACGGCCGCACCGCCGGGGTCGTTGTTGAAATACACGTACACATCGCTGTCGTCGTCCCACGTCGACGCCAGCCGCTCGGCCCACGTCCGTAGCGCCTGCCGGCCGTACCGCGGCCACGGGTTGGCCGCACCTTGATGCAACCGCAGATATCCCCAGCTCGCCGTCCGCCACAACGGTGCACGCGGGCGCCCCCGCACGTCCGACCAGCACAACGCCGCGCCATGCGCGGTCAGCACGGCCCGGACGTCCTCGGTCCACCAGGACTCGTGCCGGGGCTCGACCACGACCCGCACGTCCGCCGGGAAGCACGCCAGGCACGCGGCCAGCAGGTCCGGCTCGGCACGCATCGTCGGCGGCAATTGCAGGAGGACGGGGCCCAACCGGTCACCGAGGCCCGCCGCGGCGTCGAGGAGCCTGCGAACCGGCTCGTCGGCGGCGCGAAGCCGCCTGATGTGCGTCAGGAACCGGCTGGCTTTGACGGCCATCACGAAGTCGGCGGGGGTGCGGTCTCGCCACGCGGCGAACGTGTCCCGGGTGGGCAGGCGATAGAACGCGCTGTTGTTCTCCACCGTCGCGAAGGATTCGGCGTAACGTTCGAGCCACAGCCGCTGCGGCACCGTGTCCGGGTACAGGACGTTGCGCCATTCGGCGTACTGCCACCCGGATGTCCCGACATGGACCGGCATAGCACCGGGCATAGCACACAATGTGCCTGGACACGGCGGTTGGCGACGGCGATATCGCCATGTTCACCGCGCGCCGACGATCGTCAGGACGCCGCGATCCGCTGTTCGAGGAGATCCAGCGCCTGCCGTTGCCCACGGACGATCTTCTCGCGGGCGGTCGCCAGATCGAACCATGCGACCCGGTCGATCTCGGGGAACTCTTGCCTGCGTCCCGAGCCGGGCGGCCAGATCATCTCGAACGTCCCCGGGACGACGCTCGCCGGATCGAGGTCGGCTTCCAGCGCCCACACGTCGACCTTCTTGCCGCCGGACTGCCGCACCGTGCCGAGCTCGATCAGCTCGCCGTCCGGAACCGGTAGGCCGAGTTCCTCGGTGAACTCACGGCGGGCAGCGGCGCGCGGCGGTTCGTCCGCGTCGATCTCCCCTTTGGGGATCGACCACGCGCCGGCGTCCTTGCGGGCCCAGAACGGGCCGCCCATGTGCCCCAGGAGTACCTCCACCTCGGGCCCGGTCCGGCGGAACACCAGGATCCCCGCGCTGTGCTTGCCTACCATGACGCCCAGTGTGCCGTGGCCAGGCCAGCCAGCGCTGAATACGTGATCAGCAGTGCTAGCTGAAGGGTGAACACACCCAGGACCACGGCCTGCTGACGGCCGAACGACCAGTGTCGTGCCAGCGCCTGTTCCTGCGCCATCATCGCGCCGGACCGGCCTTCGCCGGCTCGAGGGGCTGGGCGACCAGCACGACCGCTCGGCCGGCCGCTCGCGTGACGACGAAGATGGCTGCAGCCTCGCCGCGAGGCTTGACGGTGGCTCGCAGTCTTTCGGGTACCACCCCGACGCCGCGCTTCTTGACCGTCAACGCGCCGATGCGGTGCTCGCGGACGTAGCGGCGTAGCGCCTTGTCGTCGTAAGGCAGTACGTCGACGATCTCGTAGCCGTGCGCGAAGTCGGTGTGCACGAGCTGGTCGGAGGCGACGTAGGCGATAGAGGAGTCGAGCAGCCAGCCGCCGACCATCGCAGCTACGGCCGTCACCAGCCCGGCGCGGATGACAGCGCCGTCGGGTTCGTAGAGGTACCTGCCCGGTGCCCGGACCGCCGCTGTTCCCGGATCGTCGGCGTCGGTGAGCGTGGCCCCGGTTGGCAGCAGCGTCGCCCGTCGGTGGCATGCCGACGCGACGAAGGCGCCGGACCACAACGCGGCCTCTTTGACCTCGCCGCGGTCGGAGACCCATTCCGCCTCCACCCCGGACGGCACGCGCGCGTGCGGTATCCCCGGCGCGACCTTGACGCAGGCGGTGTCGGCCAGCAGGGCCTCGACGAAGGACCACGGCGGGCGATACGCGTGCGGATCGAACGTGCGCCCGCGGGCGTTGCGCCGGGCCGGGTCACAGGTCACCGCCGCGAACGGCGAGAGGTCGCGCGCCGTGGCGTCGGCCTCCAGCACGCGGGCGTGCGCACCGAGGCCGAGCGCGTGCACGTTCGCAGCGCAGACCGCGGCGGTGACGGTGTCGGCCTCGATCCCGGTGACCTCCAGACCCGCCCGCGTCAACTCGATGAGGTCGCCACCGATGCCGCAGCACAGATCCGCCACGTGAGCCGCTGAGCCCAGTGTGGTGGCGATGCGCTCGGCGCGGTGCGCGGCCACCGGCGCACGCGTGGCCTGCTCGTAGCCGTCCACGGTGAAGTACATCCGGGCGGCGTCGGCCGGGGCGAACTTCTGTACCGCTCGATTCCGGAGTCGTGCCTGGGTGAGTGCGGCCGCAACGAGCTCCGGCGGGTGCTCTCGCCGCAGCTGCGTGCCCAGGGCGAACTCGTCCACGTTCCCGTACCCGGCAACCGCCGCCGCCAGCGTGTCGGCGCCGACTCCGGTGGGCGCGCGTAGCGCCTCGAAGGTGGCGATGTCCATGTGCCTCGAGTCTGTCACCTGCTCGGCGTCGGGGACGTCCGTGGCCGGCCGGAGGGTGTCCGGCCGGCCACGGGGGACCCGTCAGGGTCGTGGATCCTCCTTGATCGTCAGCGAGCTGAGGATCGGGCTGCCCGCGCTGCGGACGAACTCGACCGTCAGGTCGCCGCCGGCATGCTCGACGGTGGCCGTGTGCGTGTCGGCGGTGAGCCGGCCGGTCTCGGCGACCACATCGTGCTCGTAGAGCACATTCTCGCCATCGACGAGTACGTCGAACGTGCGCTCGCCGGGCTTGACGTTGGCGATCTCGGCGAAGCCGAGCCCGATGCGGTACGTGCCCGCGGGCGCATCATCGAAGACGTACGAGAACGTCCGGCCGGTTCGCTGGGTGCGGAACAGCTCGTCGTCCTCGGTTCCGGCGATGTCGTCGCGGGCGGAGTGTGCGTTGCCGTTGACGTAGCCCCACGCCGGTCCAGCCTGCTCGGCGTCGTAGGCCTGGTCCGCGGACCACACGAAGCCGTCGTGGCCGACGAGTCCTGCTCCGCCGGCGTTCACGCCCAACCAGTAGGCCGACGTTCCGAGGCGCGCAGGTACCGTCTGCTCCGGTGCTCGGCCCGCGTTCGACGACACCTGCACGGCGCCGGCGACGTACCCGGGTTCCAGCCCCGTCGTGTCGGCCGTGGCGGTGATCGTGGTCGACTCACCGACCGCGAGCTCGACCCCGCCGACGGCATCGCCGTCGAGCTCGAGCCACTCCAGGTCGGTGGGCTCGCCCTGGGCGCCGCTCTCGTGTTCGGCGACCGTGATGTCGATCGGGGCAGAGCCGGTGTTGGTGACGACCACCTCGGCCGTGGCCGTTTGGCCGGGGCCGAGCAGCCAGTCCAGGTCGTCGCTGGCGACCTCCGCGACGCCCGAGCGCAGCTGCGTGTCGAACGTCTCCTGCTGCCCCGCCTCGGCGAAGGTCACCGTCTCCGTCGCCGCGACGTAACCGGGGCTCGACACCTCGACGGTGTGCTCGCCGAGCAGCATCTGGGCCTTCCAACGCCCCTGCTCGGTGGTCCTGACGGTGCGGGTGTCGCCGTCGGCCGTGGTCAACGTGACGACCGCATCAGCGACCGGCTCGCCGTCGTTCGCATCGGTGACCGTGCCCTCCAACGTGCCCGAGGCCGGGAGCGTGAACTCCAGACCCGTACCGGCGCTCAGCACGGGCTCGTTGTAGGAGTACGTCATCGCTGCTCCGGTCAGACTCTCGATGCCGACCGTCGCCGAATCGCCCTTGGTCAACGACGTCTCGCCGACGCCGTCGCCGTAGCCGATCTGGATACGTCCGTCCTCGACGAGCGTGACCGAGAAGCTCACCCGTTCACCGGGCGCTTCGTAGAACCTGAGGTTCCGGTATTCGATGACCTGTGCGTCCAGGCCGTCCACCGTCGTCGCACCGATGTAGATGCCGGCGGCGTCGTCCACGTCGAGGTAGTCCCAGAACGGATAGATCGCGTCGGCACCTCTGGTCGGGAGTTGGGTGTTGTCTGCGTTCGTCCGGCTCCGGTCGAAGGTCAACATGCCGGTGGGCGACACGCACACCCCATCCCACGTGGTGTCGTAGAACGGGAAGTCGAACTCGAACCACAGCACCCCGCAGCCGAAGGAGCCCGTCCAGTTCGTCTTCGTCGTGCCCTCGCGGTACAGACCGGTCGTGACGTCCATCGTGTACGAACGGCCTGCGGGGACCACGGTGACCTCCTCCGGGTCCGCCGGAGGTTCTTCCGGTGCCGGTGCCTCGGCGGTCCGCGGGTCCTGCGTCACCCGCAGCGACGCGATGCTCGGGGGCCGCATGCCCCGCGAACCTCTGAGCTCCACCGTCAACGGCCCGCCGGCATGCTCGACCACGACGGTGCGCACATCCGCGGTGGCCGGGCCCGCAGTTGCCGCCGCGTCGTAGGCGTAATGCGTCAGCTCACCGTCGACCAGCACGTCGAAGACGCGCTTGCCCTCCCGGGCGCGCTCGACCTCGGCGAAGCCCATATCGACGACGTACGTGCCTTCCGGGGCGTCGTCGAACCGGTACGTCAGGTTGTCGCGCCAGGCGGTGCGCTGGGCCTGGAACAGTGGATCGTCGGTGGTGCCGTCCACGGCATCGCCGGTGGACGCCGTCCGGGCCCGGCCCTCGTAGCCCCAGGATCCTTCGGTGTAGGCCTGGTCCTCGGACCATCCGAACCCGGTGCCGTCGGTGAATGCTGCACCGCCGGCGTTCACGCCCACCTGGTACTCCGACCTCGTGATGGTGACCGGCACGTACTCCTTGGACTGTCGACCGGCGTCGGAGGTCACGATGATGTTCGCGGCGAGAACGTCGGCGTCGGTGTCCTTCGTGGAGACGGCGACGTCGACGGTGAGCGATTCGCCCGGGTCGAGGGTGCCGCCGTCGGTGGACAGCGACAGCCAGGGCAGGTCGGTCGTCAGGTCGTCTTCGACGTCGACCAGGAGCACCTCGTCCGCGATCTGGTCGACGGCCCACAGCGCTCCGGTGACGTCGGTGGCCAGCCCGCCGCCTTGCCCGGGCTTGGAGTCGGGGAACCACCACGCGTTGACCATCGAGCAGTCGTCCGGGTCGACCTGGATCAGCCGGCTGCGTGAATCGGCCCGGTCGGAGTACCAGATGGTGTCCGAGCCGGCGTTGTACGCCAGGCCCATCACCGCGCGCAGCGGGGGCGTGCAGTGGGACAACAGTTCGCCCGGATTGTCGTGGGAGGTGCCGGCGACCGTGCCGATCCGGCCGTTGAACCGGCCGCCGACGTAGAACACGTCACGCTCGGGGTTGTACGCCAGGCCGGTCAGTTGGATGGTGGACCACTCGCCCTTGACCTCGTACGTCTTCTCTCCGGTCTCGCGGTCGAAGCAGTGGATGTAGCTGGCCGGGCTGTCCTCCATCTGGCACATGTCGCCTGTGTGCGTGTCCAGCGCCAGGTCGAACGCCTTGAAGTCGGGGTTCCACGCCGCCGCGAACTGCTTGCCGGTTCGCTCGCCGGTCACCGTGAACGCAGTGTTGGTCTCCGCGTGGTAGTCGTGCACCCAGACGTGGCCGTCGTAGCCGAGACCGGTCGGCTCGTCCTCGGCGTCGGGTGTCGGCTCGAAGCGGGCGAGTACATCGCCGCCGGCGTGTGTGCCGAAGTCGGCCTCGTCCTTCCCGCCCGTGGGCTGGTCGCCATCGTCGGCGTCCGACGGCGTGTGCCGCTGCGGTGCGTCGGTCTCCCATCGGGTGAGGTCGATACTGGTCTCCGCGCCGTTGGCGGTGCGCCTCACCACCTCAGGGGTGTCGATGTCGGGGTGGCGGCCCGCCTCGGCGAGATCGAAAGTGACCGGCGCGGAACCGGTGTTGGTGAGGGTCAGCGACCCCATACCACCCTGCTCGGCGCCGAGGACGGCGTCCAGGCCGTCGGTCGACACCCCAGCGATCCCCGTCGTGAGCCGGGCTTCGAATTCGGCCGACGCGTAGAGCTCGTCCAGCGAGAACTCATGAGTCGTGGTCTCGTAGTCGTCGGCCATGACGGTCACCGTGTAGGCGCCGGTCGGCAGCTGTCGCTGGGCCACGCCGGTCGCGTCGACCGTGAAGCTCTCGACCACGCCGCTGTCGTCCGCGATCGACACCTGGGCCCCCTCCACGGGCAGCCCGTCGTTCTCGTCGACCACAGTGACGTCGAAGAAGCCGTAGTCGGGCATGTCGTAGGTGACCTCGAGCCCCTCGTAGAGCACGGGTGCCTGGTGAGAGAAGCGGATACCGGGCAGACCGTCGGGGGCCTGGAGGCCGGTGATGGCCGTCGAACCGGCACTGACCGGCTCGTCCCCGCCGACGCCGGCACCATAGCCGACGATCACGGTGCCCGACGACGTGAACGTGACCGAGAAGTTGATCTTCGCCCGGCTGCCGTTGTCGGGTGCTGTGATGATGACGTCGCGGTATTCGATGACGAACGCATCTTCACCGTCCACCGTCGTCGCTGCCGTGTAGATGCCGCCTTCGTCGAGGTCCAACGCCCGGCCGGTGTAGAAGGGGAAGACCGCGCGTTCTTCTCCGCCCGGAGTCGCCGTGTTCTCGGGGGTGATCAGGCCCCGCCGGCCCACACGCAGCGATTCGAACGTGCCGTCGTAGAACCCGATGGGGAACGGCAGCTTCACGTCCGCCCAGACACTGTGGCTGGCCGCGAAGGTGACCTCGTCGGTGCCACGGCGGTGTTCACCCTCGGTGACCGCACAGCTGTACCCGCCGCCGTCCACGAAGAGCTCGACCGACACGGCCAGGGTCTCTTCACCGTCGACGGTGAGAGCGACGTCGACCGGCGAGAAGCATGCGTTCGGTTGCACGGCGACCGTGTAGTCGCCGACCGGCACATCGTTGATGGTGAACGTGCCGTCCTCGCCGGTGCGGACGCTGGGCAGGGGCGTGTCCTCGACGGTGACGTCGGCGTCGGCGACCGGGTCACCGTCGGCCGAGTGGACCGTGCCGGTCACGTCGTGACGCTCGGCCGGGGTGAGGGCGGCGTCGAACACCGTGCTTTCGTCGATCGTGATCGTG
>JAJYTA010000048.1 GCA_021793295.1 Actinomycetes bacterium | reverse complement strand
GGGCGGACGAGCACGGAGGTGGCGATGACCAGTGCGGTCGCGGCGAAGGCGAGGCCGAAGTCGGCGACGGCCGCCAGGGCACCGACACCGATGGCGCCGATGCCGAACCCGGCGTCGTAGGCGATGTTCCACACCGCGCTCGCCTCCCCGATGCGCCGTGAACCGGCTCGCTGAAACAAGATGATCAGCGTGTCGCTCTGCACCGCGCCGAACCCGGCCCCGAACATCGCTGCGCCGGCCAGGGCGGCGACCGCTGGCCCACCGGCCACCGTGGCAGCGATCCCCACGATGCCGAGGGCGCCCACGACGACCCCCACCCGCAAGGCGACCGGGCGACGGTAGCGATCGGCCCACACACCGGCCGTCCACCGACCGATGATCATGAACAGCCCGAACGCGAACAACGCCCACGACGTGAGCGCGCTACTGGTCAGCGCGACCGCGAGGAACGTCACCACGCCTCCGGAGGCCACCGCGGTGGTGATCAGCGCCGTGGCGGGCAGGAACAGCGCCATGGCCGGCACCCGCGACCGGCTCGGCCTCCGGTCCGCACCGGATCGCTCGCCGGGTACCCGGACCAGCATCGCGACCAGCGTGCCCAGCAACCCGGCGAGGCCGGCGATCAGGAACACCTCGCGGTGCCCGACGTGCTCGGTCAGCCACACTCCTGCTGGCAGTCCGACGATGTTGGGCAAGCCCACCGCCGCGCCGTACCGTCCCGAGCCCCGGCCGCGTTCGGCCTCGGGCAGCAGGACGGCGATCAGCAGACTGCTCGTCACCGTCACCAGGCCGAAGCCGACGCCCCGCCCGGCCGAGACGGCCAACAGCACCCACAGCTGCGCTGAAGCGGCGAACACCACGCTGAGCACCGCCATGATCGCCGAGCCGCACACGAGCAGTTCACGAATCCCGAACCGGCTGAGCAGCCACGGCATGACCAACTGGGTCACCACGGTGAAGAGCATGAACACCGCTGTGGTCGCCCCGGCGCCGGCCGATCCGGCGCCACCGGCTTGCGCCCACAGCGGCACCACCGGCAACAGCGTGGAATAGCCGGCGAACGTTCCCACTGTCGCCACCAGCAACAGCGTGAACGAGCGATACCCCTGGACGCCGGCCACGCCGTGCCGTCAGGCCGGCTCGGATTCGCGGATGCGCTGGCTGATGACGGCTGTCACGCCGTCGCCGCGCATCGACACCCCGTACAGCGCGTCGGCGATCTCCATGGTCCGCTTCTGGTGCGTGATCACCACGAGCTGGCTCTGCTCGCGAAGCTCCTCGTAGATGTCGAGCAGCCGGCCGAGATTGGTGTCGTCGAGCGCCGCCTCGACCTCGTCGAGGATGTAGAACGGGCTCGGACGGGCCTTGAACAGCGAGACCAGGAACGCCACCGCCACCAGCGAGCGCTCGCCCCCGGACAGCAGCGACAGCCGCTTGATCTTCTTGCCGGGCGGACGGGCCTCGACGTCGATGCCGGTGACCAGCATGTCATCGGGCTCGGTGAGCACCAGCCGCCCCTCGCCGCCGGGGAACAGGCGCCCGAACACGTCGGCGAACTCACGCGCGGTGTCCTCGAACGCCTCCGCGAACACCTGCTGGACGCGATCGTCGACCTCTTTGACGATGTCGAGCAGGTCACGCCGGGTGTTCTTGAGGTCCTCGAGCTGTTCGCTGAGGAAGGAGTGCCGCTCCTCGAGCGCGGCGTACTCCTCCAACGCCAGCGGGTTCACCTTGCCCAGCTTCGCCAGGTCACGCTCGGCGGTCTTCATCCGCTTGAGCTGCTCGTCGCGCACATAGGGCACTGGCTCGCGCGGTTGGCCGTCGGCGTCGGGCGGAACGGGCACGGGCAGGTGCGGGCCGTACTCGTCGATCAGCTGAGAGCCCTCGACACCGTGCTCCTCCATCGCTTTGGTCTCGAGTGCTTCCACGCGCATGCGGTGCTCCGCGCGGGCGAGCTCGTCCTTGTGCACCGTCGAGGTGATCTCGTCGAGCTCGTCGCTGAGCTGGCGCACCCGGGCGCGTTCCTCGCTGAGGGCCGCCTCACGCTCGGCCCGGATCTGCTCGGCCTCGGCCCGTTCGGCGGCGGCGCGTTCGAGCGAACGCTCGACGTGGTCGAGCAGAATCGTCGCCCCGCGCGCGACCGCCGCGGCCACTTCGGCCTGGCGGGCCCGGCGCCGGGCGGCAGTTGCCGCGCGCTCCCGGGCTTCGCGTTCGCTGCGTGCGGTTCGCTCGAGGGACTCCGCGCGCCCGGTCAGCGCCCGGGCACGTTCCTCGCCGGTGCGAAGGGCCAAGCGTGCCTCGGTCTCGGCCTGGCGGGCCTGCCGCGCGACGTGCAGCAGCCGGTCGCGTTCCTCGGTCGACGGCTCGGCGTCGTCGTCGCCGGCCTCTTCGGCCGCGTCGACGCGCTCCTCCATCTCGGCCAGGGCGAGGCGATCCTGCTCCAGCGCCTGCCTGGCTTCGGCTTCGGCCGCCGCGAGCTTCTCCACCTCTTCAGCGGCCGTTCGGGCCGCCGTGCCCAGCCGGCCGAGCTGCTCGGCGACGGCGGACATCTCGGCGTCGGACTCGTGCAGCTTCGCCAACGCCGCGCTCTCGACCGCTGCGGCCTCTGCGCGGCGGGCTTCGGCCGCGGCCAACTTGCGTGCGAGGTCCTCGGCTCGCCCGGTCGCCGCCGCGAGTTGGTCGGCGGCTTCGTCGACGGCCGCCTGGACTTCGAGCAGACTCGGCGCACTGCTCGACCCGCCGTAAGCACGTTCGCGACCGAGCAGGTCGCCGTCGCGAGTGACCGCTTCCAGCTCGGGCAGCTCGGCGATCAGCGCGCGTGCAGCCGCCAGGTCGTCGACGGCGGCGACGCCGCGCAACAGGCTCGCCAGCGCCGGACGGATCTCGGCCGGGGCGGTGATGAGGTCGACGACGTAGTGCATGCCCGACGGCAATGCCGGCCACGCGCCCGCGTCGTAGGCCGAGCCGCCAACCACCAGTCCCGCGCGGCCCAGATCGTCGTCGCGCAGCAGCCGCAAGGCCGAGACCGCGTCGTCGACGGACCCCACGGCGACGGCGTCGGCGACGGTGCCCAGCGCCGTGGCCACGGCGGCCTCCCAGCCCGGCTCGACGGCGAGCAGAGCGGTGACCGACCCGAGCACTCCGGGGACCCGGTCCGTCGCCGCGAGCAGCGCTTCGGCGCCGTCTCTGCGGGTCAGGCCCATCTCGAGCGCCTCGTGCCGGGCCGCCAACGCCGCTCGCTCCCGCTCGGCGGCTCGTTCGGCCTCTTTGAGCTCGGCCAGCTCCTGCTCGGCCGCAGCGAGTTCGGCCGCGGCGCGTTCGTGCTCAGCGTCGAGGCCCTCCTCACCCACGGAGAGCCCGGCGATGGTGGTCTCGAGCACGGTGAACTCTCGTTCGGCCTCCGCCGCGCGCGCCTTCGCCTCTTCGCGAGCCTGGTGCAGCCGGGTCACTTCGGCTTCGGCATCGGCGACCCGCCGGCGCAACCCCTCGAGCTGCCCGGACAGCCGCGCCAGCCCCTCCCGACGATCGGCCGACGCGCGCGCCAACGCCGCCAGCCGGCGTTCCTCGGCCTCGGCGGCCTCCTCGGCGCGGATTCGCTCGTCGGTGGCCTCTTCCAGCGCCGCGCGCGACTGGTCGATCTGCTCGTTCAGCTCGGCTTCCTGCTCGCGCACCGCGGCGGCTTCACGTTCGAGCTCGTCCGGGTCACGGCCGGACGATTCGGTCGTCGTGGTGCTGGCCAGATGACGGCTTCGTTCGGAAGCCAGCGACGCGGTGCCACGTACGCGCTCGCGCAGCCCGGAAAGCGCGTACCACGCCTCCTGCGCCCTGGACAGCCGGGGCGTGACCTCTTTGACTTCGGCTTCGAGCCGCGACTCGGCCGCCCGGGCCTGCTCCACCGCGCGGGCCAGCTCACTCTGGCGCGCCTTGAGCGCCTCTTCGTCGGCGACCTCCTGCTCCAGCGCGGCGCGCGCCTGCCCGAGGTCGTCGGCCAACAGGCGCAGCCGGGAGTCACGCAGGTCGGACTGGATGACCGCGGCGCGCCGGGCGAGTTCAGCCTGGCGGCCCAGCGGACCGAGTTGGCGCCGTAGCTCGGCGGTGAGGTCCTGAACCCGGGTGAGGTTGGCCTGCATCGCCTCGAGCTTGCGCAGCGCCTTCTCTTTGCGCTTGCGGTGTTTGAGGACGCCAGCAGCCTCTTCGATGAATCCGCGGCGTTCTTCGGGGGTCGCGGCCAGCACCGCGTCAAGCTGCCCCTGCCCGACGATGACGTGCATCTCGCGTCCGATACCGGAGTCGGACAGCAGTTCCTGGACGTCGAGCAGCCGGCAGCTCTGGCCGTTGATGGCGTACTCGGACCCACCGTTGCGGAACATGGTCCGCGAGATGGTGACCTCGGCGTACTCGATGGGCAGTGCACCGTCGGTGTTGTCGATGGTCAGCACGACCTCGGCGCGACCCAACGCGGGCTTGCCCGCGGTGCCGGCGAAGATGACGTCTTCCATCTTGCCGCCGCGCAGGCTCTTGGCGCCCTGCTCCCCCATGACCCAGGCCAACGCGTCGACCACGTTGGACTTGCCCGACCCGTTGGGCCCGACGACACAGGTGATACCTGGCTCGAGACGCAGGGTCGTCGACGATGCGAAGGACTTGAACCCCCGTAACGTCAAGCTCTTGAGGTGCACTGACCCGACATTACAGCGTCACGACCACGCGCCCGGGCATTTCCGCCCGGGCGGCAGAGCCGAGCCCTCAGGTGAGCGCGGGCTCGGGGACCGACGACGTGTCGTCGAGTACCAGGCGGCTGTGATCGACCGCGGCTTCGGCGAGATGGTCGTTCTCCGCCTGCAAACGCAGTACCTGCGCCTCCAGGTCGGTCACACGCCTGCGGAGTCGCTGCACCTCGGTAGCAAGCCTAGGGTCAGCACCTCCGACGTATCCCAGCAGCGCCTTCGCCATTGTTGGAGCCCTCCACACAGGCCTTGGAATCGTCTTTCGATCGGTGATCGCCGCGGCGGGCCAGTCCAGAACAGACGCACAGGCCGCAGCAATACATCCAGCATCCCACCCTGAGCCCGTTTCGGTCAACTTCTTCTGGGTATTCCGCGAGGTCACCAACGAGCACGGCGAGGTCGCGGCTGACACGTCGGACATGTGAACGATGAGCGATTCATGAACGGGTCACGACGAATCGGCGCCTCGCACCGGCGGCAGGACAGACCTGCCCGGCCGTAGACGTCGAGTGAGCGGTCGAAGTATCCGCTCTCGCCGTTGACGTTGACATACAGATGGTCGAACGACGTGCCGCCATGGTCGAGCGCGGCGGCCATCACCTCGCGCACCGCGCTGAGCAGCCGGACGGCCTCGGAGCGGCGTAGCGTCTCGGTCGGGCGGGCGTAATGCAGCCGAGATCGCCACAACGCTTCGTCGGCGTAGATGTTGCCCACGCCCGAGATCAGGCTCTGGTCGAGCAGGGCACGCTTCACACCGGTCCGCCGCCGCCGCAACGCCTCGAGGAAGCGGGCATCGTCGAAGGCGTCATCCAGCGGGTCGGCGGCGATGTGGGCGATCGGCACCGGGACCCCCGCGGCGTCCATCGGGGCCACGGCGAACCCGCCGAACGTGCGCTGGTCGACGAAGCGCAGCTCGGGGTCACCGGCGGCGAAGGCGAACCGGATCCGCAGGTGGGCTTCGTCGGCCGCGGCGCCGGGCTGCACCAGGAGCTGACCGCTCATGCCCAGGTGGCCGACCACCGCGTGCTGGTCATCGTCCAGTGGAAGCCACAGATACTTGCCCCGGCGCCGCGCAGCGACGAAGGCCCTGTTCACCAGCAGATCGGCGAAATCACGCGCACCAGCCGGATGCCGGCGCACCGACCGCGGGTGCAACACATCGACCTTGGCGATCTCGCGGCCGAGCACGTGGGCTTCAAGGCCACGGCGGACGACTTCGACCTCGGGCAGCTCGGGCACGTGTCGACCCTACTGACGTCAGGAGTCCTGCGAGGTCCCGGTGTCGCCGGTCACGCTGAGGCGCTTCCAGGCCAGCTCTGCGGCGTGCGCCTCGGCTTCCTTCTTGCTTCGTCCGCTGCCGGAGCCGTAGACGACACCGCCCACGACGACTTCGGCGGTGAACACCTTGGCGTGGTCGGGCCCGTCCTCGCTGATGCGGTACTCGGGCACGCCCAACGACTGTTGCGACGTGAGCTCCTGCAGCGACGTCTTCCAGTCCAGGCCGGCGCCGAGCAGGGCCGAGGCCTCGATCAAGCCGTCGACGAGACGGTGTACCAATGCCGCGGTCTCCTCGAAACCGCGGTCGACGTAGACCGCTCCGATCAGCGCTTCGACCGTGTCGGCCAGGATCGACGACTTGTCTCGCCCGCCGGTGGCCTCTTCCCCACGCCCCAGCAGCACGAACTGTCCCAGCTCGAGCTCCCGTGCGACCGAGGCCAGCGCACGCATGTTCACCACCGCGGCCCGCAGCTTGGCCAGCTGCCCCTCGGACAGATCCGGGTGCAGGCGGTACAGGGTCTCGGTGACCACCAGGCCGAGAACGGCGTCGCCCAAGAACTCCAAGCGCTCGTTGGTGGGCAGGCCGCCGTTCTCGTACGCGTAGGAACGGTGGGTGAGGGCGAGCTGAAGTAGCTCAGGCGTTACGGGCACGCCGAGACGCCCCTCGAGAACGGACAGGGGCGGGCTCTCGGCTGTCACAACGCTTTCCTAGGCAGCGCGTCCGCTCAGGCGTCGCCGACCTGGCGACCGTTGTACTCCCGGAACAGCGCGGTGCCCTGGGAGTCCTCGACGACGTGCGCGCGGTGCGCGACGACCCAGGTGGTGCGGCCGTTCTGGGTGCGCTTCTGGATCTGCGGAAGCTTCGCCTTCCACTGCGAACGGCGGTGGCGGGTGTTGCTACGGGACATCTTCCGCTTCGGGACGGCCACGGCTAGCTCTCTTCCGTCGGGCCGGCCCTCAAGGAGCCGGACTCGTGGGTGTCGTCGGTGAGCAGGCCGGCCAAGGCCGCCCACCGTGGGTCGGTGGTGTCGTGCGCGTGACCCGGATCGTCGGCCAGGCGTGCCCCACAGATGGAACACAAGCCAGGACAGTCCGGACCGCACACCGGCGAGGGCGGCAGCGCAAGCACCACCGCGTCTCGGATCGGCTGCTCGAGGTCGATCAACTCGCCCTCGACGCGCAGTTCCTGGTCGTCGGTCTCGGTGTCGGGGTTGTCGGCACGATCGGCATACACGTACAGCTCCTGGATCTCCCCGGCCACTTCGCCGGTGACGGCATCCAGGCACCGTGCACATTCACCGGAGTACGGCGCACGCACCGGTCCGGAGACGAGCACGCCCTCCATGACCGACTCGAGCCGCAACTCCAACTCGATGTCGGCCGCTTCGGGCACCCCGACCACGCCGCCGAGTCCGAGATCGGCCGGTGCCGGGAACGTGAGCGCCATTCGCTGACTCGAACCAGGCCGACGTCCAAGCTCGTGTGTGTCGAGGACGAACGGTGCTCGCGGATCGAGCGTGTTCAGCGTCATCAACTCTCGTACTCGTTCGGGCATGACAATCTCTTGCCTCGACGTGAGGCCGACGACCAAGAGTACTAGACCGTGCGCACCGACCCCAAACCACGGCGGAGGGAGGTCCTGCTCACGGTGCTCACCCTCAGTACTTGGCCTTGTCGACTTCGCCGACGGAGACCCTGGAGTCGTCGTCTGGCTCGGCGTACACCGTGCCGTTGGCCTCGAAGTCGGCGGCGTCTCGGGGCCGTGCCGCCGGCTCGGAGATCTCCATGTCGGCCGGGAAGCTGGTGCCGTTGGCGGAGCCGGTCTCGGGCACGGTCGCTGGCTCCGGCTCGGACTCGGGCTCGGGCGCGCTGAGCTCGAACCCGTTCCTCCGGTGGTTCAGCTCCGCATACGGCGTGGGTCGACGCAGCTGCTCTCGGCCGTCACGCACGGTTTCGACGATGCGCTGGGCGGCCACTTCGAGGCGCGCCAGTTTCGCATCGACGTAGTCGTCAGCGTCGCTGCGGATCGTCTCGGCCTGCTCACGGGCCAGCTGCAGGACCTCCTCGGCCTCGTGGCGGGCGGCCTGGGTGACCGTGTGGTCGGCGACCAGGCGGGCGTGCTCGCTGCGGGCGTCGTGCACGATGCGCTCGGCGTTGCCGCGAGCTTCCATCAGCAGTGCTTCGCGCTGGCCGAGCACCGCCTCCGCGGCGCGCAAGTTTTCCGGCAAGTTCTCTCGGACCTCGTCGAGCAATGCCAGCAACTGGTGCTTGTTGACCAGCGCCGTCGAAGACATCGGCATGGTCCGCGCCGAGTCGACCATCGTGACGATCTCGGCGATCTTGTCGTGAACCTCCATGGGACCCTCCCCCTCTCGAACCCTGCGGGATCACCGCTGCTCGAGTCGTTGGTGGAGCCGGTGCAGGACGGGGTCCGGCACCAGTCCGGTGACGTCTCCCCCATACGACGCCACCTCCTTGACCAAGCTGGACGACAGAAACGAGTAATCGGGGTTCGTCGCCACGAACAGGGTCTCGAGCCCCGACAACCGGTGATTCATCTGCGCCATCTGTAGTTCATAGTCGAAATCTGTCACGGCGCGCAGGCCTTTGACTACTGCAGTGATGCCATGTCGTGAAGCAAAATCGACAAGAAGGCCCGCGAAACTCTCGATCCGGACGTTACCCAGGTGCGCGCTGACAATGCGGAGCATGTCCATACGCTCGTCGATGTCGAAAAGGCTCCGCTTCGACACATTCGTCAGAACAGCGACGACCACCTCGTCGAACAAGGACGAGGCACGTTCGATGACGTCGAGGTGACCGTTGGTCACCGGGTCGAAGGAACCGGGGCAGATGCAACGCCGCACGTGAACTCCTGTGGCTCGATCAACCATGGGTCAGGGTCGTTTCGGGCGAGTGACCGTACCAGAGCACGGTCTCGCCGTAACGGCGCTCGCGGTCCCCGACGAGGCCTGCCGGCCAAGTCACGGCCTCGCCACGCCGGTCACGTTCGACGACGACCACCGCGCCGGGCTCCAGCCACCCTCGGGTCAGCGCCTCGAGTACTCCGGTGAGTTCCGCTGCCGACATCGCGTAGGGCGGGTCGGCCAGCACCAGGTGGTAGGGCGTCTCGGGCGGAGTTGCCAGAACCCGCTCCACGGCGGCGGTGACCACCTGCGCGGACGCACCGAAACCGAGGTCGGCGACGTTCGCCCGAATGACGCGAGCGGCCCGAGCGTCGGACTCCACCAGCAGAGCGTGGCTGCCGCCTCGGGACAGCGCCTCCAAACCGAGTGCGCCGCTGCCGGCGTAGAGATCCAGGACGCGGACGCCGTCGAAGCCGCCGAGTTGAGCGTCGAGCGTGGAGAACAGCGCCTCGCGAACCCGGTCAGCGGTCGGACGGGTGCTGGAGCCGGGCGGCACCGACAGCTTCCGGCCCCGCGCGGCGCCGGCGACGATCCGGGTCACCGGCGCAACGTTACGCCTTGTCGAGATAATCCGCCTCCTGCTCGGCGACGACGGCCTCGACGGCACGCAGCAGCGCTGGATGCTCGGCGAGGTCGCGATCGCCTGCGACGACGGCGGTGGCGTCCTCGCGCGCCTGCCGGATGACGTCCTCGTCACGGATCACCTTGAGCATCTTCAGGCTGGAGCGCTTGCCGGACTGCGCTGCGCCCAAGACGTCACCTTCACGGCGTTGCTCGAGGTCGACGCGCGAGAGCTCGAACCCGTTGCGGGTCGCCGCCACCGCATCGAGCCGCTGCCTCGCCGGGGATCCGGCCGGCGCCTCGGTGACCAGCAGGCACACCCCCGGGATCTCGCCACGCCCGATTCGCCCGCGCAACTGGTGCAGCTGCGACACGCCGAACCGGTCGGCATCCATGATGACCATCATCGACGCCGTGGGCACGTCGATACCCACCTCGACCACCGTGGTGGCGACGAGCACCGGCGCAGTGCCCTGCGTGAACCGGGCCATCGCGGCGTCTTTGGCCTCCGGCGACAACCGGCCGTGCAGCACCTCGGTCTCGATCCCGGCCAGCGGTCCGGTCCGCAGCATCTCAGCCAGCTCGAGCACGGCGACCGGGCGGCGACGATCGTCGTCGGCACCACCAGGGTCTTCCTGCTCGTCGCCGATGCGCGGACAGACGACGTACACCCGATGGCCCGCCTCGGCCTCCTCACGCACCCGCTGCCACGCGCGATCGAGGAAGTGCGGCTTCTCGTCCACGGGCACGACGTGGGTGGACACCTCAGCGCGCCCGCCGGGCACGTCGGCCAGCGTCGAGATCTCCAGATCGCCGAACACCGTCATGGCCACCGTGCGCGGGATCGGGGTCGCCGTCATGACCAGGACGTGCGGCCGGGTGCCGTCGCGGCTCTTCGCCGCCAGGGCAGAACGCTGCTCGACGCCGAACCGGTGTTGCTCGTCCACCACGACGAGGCCGAGATCGAAGAACTGGACCCGCTCTTCGAGCAGGGCATGCGTGCCCACCACGATGCCGGCGTCGCCGACGCCGATGTCGAGCAGGGCCTCGCGCCGGGCAGCGGCCGGCATCGAGCCGGTGACCAGCGCCACCCGCGTGCCGACGTCCGATCCGCCGAGCATCCCCCGCTGCGCCAGCGGACCGAGCAGGTTCGTCAGCGACCGGTAGTGCTGCTGTGCCAGCACTTCGGTGGGGGCCAGCAGCGCCGCCTGCCCGCCGGAGTCCACCACCGCGAGCATCGCGCGCAGGGCGACCACCGTCTTGCCCGCGCCGACCTCGCCCTGCAGGAGCCGGTGCATGGGATGCGGCGTGTCGAGCTCGGCGGCGATCTCCTCGCCGAGACGGCGCTGCCCCTCGGTGAGCTCGAAGGGCAAGCGTTCGTCGAGCGCTTCGAGTGCACCGCCTGGCACCGCGGCGCGTCTGGTGGCCGGCAGCGCCGCCGTCGAGAGTCGCCGGCGGGCGAGCTCGGCCTGCAGCACGAACGCTTCCTCGAACCGCAGTCTGCGCTGCGCCGTGCGCGCCAGTTCGATGCTGCGGGGCCGGTGGACGGCGTGCAGCGCTTCGGCCAGCCCCGGCAGGCGGTGCTTACGGCGCACCTGCTCGGGTACCGGGTCCGGCAGGTCACCGAGCTGCTGCAGCACGACGTCGACGCACTTCGCGATGCGCCACGACGGCAGCTTCTCACTCGCCGGGTAGACCGGGATGATCTCGTCGGCGTACTCCTCGGCGGCCTGGCGGAAACTCGTGACGTGCTCGGGGAACAGCTCGTAGTCCGGGTGAGCGAGCTGCCGTTTGCCGCGATAGGTGCCGACCTTGCCGGCGAACATGCCGATGCGCTCGGGCAGCAGCTCGCGCTCGCGCCAGGCCTGATTGAAGAACGTCAACGTGAGCTCACCCGTCCCGTCGGTCACGACGACCTCGAGGATCGAGCCGCGGCGCTGGCGCATCGACCGCTTCGACACGCTGCGCACCATGGCCACCACGGTCACGTGCTCGTCCTCACGCAGCGAGCTCAGTTCGGTGAGCTCGCCGCGCTGGACGTAACGGCGCGGATAGTGGCGCATCAGGTCGCCGACGGTGTGCAGGTCCAGGGCGCTCGCCAGGGCTTTGGCGGTCTTGTCCCCCACGATCGCGCGCAGGTCGTGATCGAAGTCGACCATCACTCCACTCCGAGCAGTAGTGGGTAGCGAGGCTGACCGCCGTGATAGACGACGGTGTCGGCCTCCGGATGAGTCTGGCGAACCGCCTGGACGACGCCGTCGGCCAGGCCGTTCTCGGCATGGGCGCCGGTGACCACCGTCACGAGCTCGCCGCCGGCGGCGAGCATGCGCCGGACCACCTCGGTCGCCACAGCCAGCGGGTCGTCCCCGATGACCGCGAAATCGCCGTCCACGACCCCGAGCACGTCACCGACCTGGCACACGCCGGCCATGGTCACCGCCTCGCGCGCGGCGACGGTGACCGCACCGTGGCGAGTCTGCCCGGCGGCCGTGGTCATGGCGACGACGTCGGTGTCGAACGGCAGGGCGGGCTCGTGTACCGCCAGCGCGGCGAGCCCTTGCACTTGGGCGACGCTCGGTATGACCGCCGCCCGGCGGCCCGTCGTGCGTAGTTCGGCGGCAGCGGCCTGGGCCACCGGCACGGCGTCACGCTCGTTCGGCAGGATGACGACGTCGCCCGCACCGCCGCGCTCGACTGCTTCGAGCATCTCGCCGGTTGAAGGCCGGTGCCCCGGACGGGTCGCCACGACGGTGCCGCCCGCGGCAGCGAACAACTCCGCCAGCCCGTCACCGGCGGCGAACGCGACGATCACCCGGCCGTCGCGGTCGGCGCCGGACGGAGCTGCACTCAACAGGTGGGTGACCTTGATGTGATGGGGCCGGCCCGCGCGGATACCCGCCTCCAGCGCGGCCCCGGCATCGTCGACATGTACGTGCACGTTCCACTCGCCGTCACCGCCGACGACCACGAGCGAGTCGCCCAACTCGCCGAGACGCACGCGCAACTCGGCGATGCGGTCGTCGGGCGCGTCGAGCAGGTACATCACCTCGTACGCCGGGGACGACGGCGTCACGGCGGCGACGGGCTTGACCGGCGACGGCACCGTGTGCGCGCCGAACGGCCGCGGCGCGGGCAGCGCACGGCGACCGGTCAAGACGGTGTCGAACGCGTCGAGAAGCACGGTCAGACCCCGCCCCCCGGCGTCGACGACGCCAGCTGCTCGCAACACATCCAATTGGTCTGGTGTGCGCTCCAGCGCTGCACGTCCGGCCCTGGCCGCAGCGAGTGCCACGCCCGGCAGGTCGCAGTCTTGCCTGGCGGCGTGGCGGACGGCGGCGGCTGCGGCTGCCTTGGCGACCGTCAGGATCGTGCCCTCGACGGGGACGGCGACAGCTCCGACGGCGTCGGCGGCGGCTCGGGCCAACCCGTCGGCCAGGGCGCGTCCGTCGGCGAGCGTGACGCCGGGGGCGCGCAGGACCTCAGCCACGCCCCGCAGCATTTGCGCCAGGATGATGCCGGAGTTGCCGCGAGCGCCGAGCAGGGCACCGCGAGCCATCGCGTCGACGACCTCGCGCAGGTGCGGGTCGGCCTCGGTGGCCGCGGCCACCGCCGCCTCCATGGTCAGGTACAGGTTGGTGCCGGTGTCGCCGTCGGGAACGGGGTAGACGTTGAGGGCGTCGATCTCCTCGCGCGCCGCGGCCAGGGCGTCGAGGCCGGCGTGGCACCAGCGCAGGACGATCTCGGCGTCGGGGACCGGCTGCACCGCCTCTCGCTCCCCCTCCCGTGCGCAAGGTCCGGACATCGGTGGAGAGTACCCGCCACGACCGACGTCCGGAGCGGCGACGTCGGCGGATCGCCACACGGTTTGGGTCGCACGACGTCCACCCGGTATGCTGGCGCGGTTGTCTGCGCCAGAGCTGTGCGGGCACATCCTGTTCGACGGTACGTACGCTACTTCCACACTCAAGGAGTCTCCCGTGGCTGCCACCTGCGATGTCTGCGGCAAGGGCCCGGGCTTCGGCAACTCGATCTCGCACTCGCATCGCCGGACCCCGCGTCGCTGGAACCCCAACATCCAGCCGGTACGGGCGGTCGTCGCCGGAGCCCGGAAGCGGCTCAACGTCTGCACCTCGTGCCTGAAAGCCGGCAAGGTCCAGCGCTGACCGCAGAACCGCAGCCTGCTGCGACGTCACCCGATGGATCATGAGCCGCTGACGGCGCCATAGCGCCAGCAGTGCCTCATGATCCGCAACATCGGCCGCCGGTGATGAGCGCCGCGCTGGCGAGGGCCCTCCCACTTCGGCGGTGGACCGGTCCCGGCGCAGTTCAGCGAGCCGCGCCGGCCCGCACCAGTTGATCCGTCTTGGCGCGACGGTCGACCTCCTCCGGGTCGGTGATGTCGCGGAGAGCGGCATCCATGCCGGCAAGCACGGAGGCGAAGGCAGGATCGGCAGCGAGGTCGGTGAGTTCGGCCGGGTCGGACTCCACGTCGAACAGTTGCGGCTCATGACCGACGTAGTAGCAGTACTTGTACCGTCCCACTTTCAGCATGTAGCCGCCGTCGATCATGCCTTGAGCGTGGTATTCGGACAAGATCGGCCGGTCCGTGTCCGTCGACGCTGCGTCGTCATCCGGGTGCAGCGCAAGGCTGCGTCCTGGCAGCGTGTCGTCCGGAGGAAGCCCGGCCAGCTCGCGCAACGTGGGCAACACGTCGATCAAGCTGACGTTCCGCGTGACCGATCCGGTCCGCAGCGTCCCCCGGAGATGGCCCGGGGCGCGGAGGACGAGCGGGACCTGCACCGAAGGCTCGTAGAACACCTGCTTCTGCCAGATGCCGTGATGTCCAGCCATCTCACCGTGGTCGCTGGTGTAGATGACGACCGTGTCGTCGCGTAGTCGCGATTCGTCCAGAGCCGCGAGTAGCCGGCCCAACTGATCGTCCAGGTGGCTCACCAGGGCCCAGTAGCACGCGGTGGCCTGACGCTGTTCGTCGTCAGTGAGTGGCTCGTCGTTGCGGAACGCTTGCCGGATCTGCCTGATCACCGGGTGTTGCGATGCCGGGTCCTCGTGCCGGGTGGCCGGCAGTTCCACGTCGTCCGGGTCGTAGCGGGCCAGGTACTCCGGCGGCGCGACCAGCGGGAAATGCGGATGCATGTACCCGACGTACAGCAGGAACGGGTCCGCGTCCGGCTGCTCGGCCCGATCGCGGAGGAAATCGATGACGGCGTCGGTCACGGTCGCGTCGTGGCGGGTGTGCACATGGTCGCCGCCGTGCGCCTCGGACACGTGTGAATTGCTGCTGCGCCGCCACTCCGGCACCCGCGGCGGCGGATTGCCGTCGTGGGTGATCCAGAAGTCCAAGTCATCAGTCAGCCGACGGTCGAAGCCCAACAGCCGATCGGGGCCGTTGAAGTGAGTTCGACCTGCCAGCACGCTTTCGTAGCCGGCTTCCCGGAGGTGATGCCCCCACGTGCGCAGCTTCTCCCCCGGTATCACGCCGTTGTCCCACGCGCCGATCTGGTGCACGTACCGCCCCGACAACAGGGCCAGCCGCGACGGCACACACATCGGGCTGGCGCAGTACGCCGTGTCGTATCGCACGCCCTGGCCGGCCAGCCGATCCAGATGCGGGGTCCGGATCTTCGGGTTCCCGTAACAACCGCTCGCGTTCGCCGCGTGTTCGTCCGAGAGCACGACCACGATGTTCCGCGCCACGTGTGTCATCCCGCTTTCTGGAGCCGATGCCGTCACAGAAACGATGTGCCGCCGACCAGGCGCTCGATCGCGGCGTGATCGTCGGCCGTGAGCTGTTCGATCGGCCTGCGTGGCGGGCCTACGTCGTAGCCCTGCGCACGCAACACCGCACGCGCGAAGGCGACGTTGTCGTAGGGCTCTCCCCACCGGATCACCGCATTGGCTTCCGCTTGGAGCCGAGCTGCTCGGCCGACGTCGCCGGTGGCCAGCGATTCGGCCAACTTAACGAACTGGCCGGCCATGAAGTTGTACGTACTGCCGATGGCTCCGGCGGCACCGGCCAGCAAGCCGTGCAGACACACCTCGTCGGCCCCGTTGAAGATCGCGACGTCGTCGCCGCACGCCGCCTTGAGTTGCTGCAGTTCGTAGACATCGCGCGAGGTGAACTTGAAGCCGACGATGTTGTCGTGCTCGGCCAGTTCGACCAGCATCTGAATGGTGCTGGAAGCACCGGCTACCTGCGGGAAGTGGTAGGGCAGGAACGGCACCGGCGAAGCGTCGGCGATGTCCAGGAAGTGCCGCCGCACCTGTTCTTGCTTGTGCTGGTAATAGAACGGCGCCACCGCCGAGACCGCCGTCACACCGGCTGCCGCGGCCTCGCGGGCCATGCCGATGCTCGACGCTGTGTCGGCCGCACCCACGTGCGCGATCACCGGGACCCGGCCCGCGACCACTTCGGTCACCAGCGTCGTGAACGCCACCCGCTCAGCGGGGGACTGCAACAGCCCCTCTCCCGTCGATCCGCCCAGGTACAGCCCACCCACCCCGTGGGCGATGAGGGTGTCGACGAGCTTGTGGGTCATGCCCGCGTCGATCCGGTCATCGCCGTCGTAAGGCGTCACGAGGGCCGGGATGATTCCCTGCAGGTCGGTAGTCACGTGTCCTCCGCATTTCTTGACGGCAGATCACCGCCGTATTCGGTTTCGAAGCATGCTTCCGGGGCCCTTGGCCGTTCGTTCTCGGCTGCGGTGTTGCTCACTCCTCGGATCGGGGCTGGATTTCTCGACTCTCCAGCGACCGGCGGATGCCGCCGAAATGCTCATCGACGGATGCGGTCATCTGGGCTGGGTCGCCGGAGCGGATCGCGGCGAGGATCTCTCGGTGCACTTCGACCGAGTGCTGATCGCCGGACGGCAACTCGCTCTCGAGCTTGTGGAACAGATCCCAGAACAGTTCCAGCAGGCTGGTCACCAGGCTGTTGTCCAGGGGCGCGAACAGCCGTACGTGGAACCGCCGGTCCACCTCAGCGAACGTCTCATTGCGCTGGTAGGCCGCCGCCATCTCGTCGACGATGCCGTCCAACTCGGCCAGGTCGTCCTCGGACATCAGGCCCGAGACGGTGACGATCAGACCGCGTTCGATCGCTTCACGTACCTGCAGCAACTCCATCAGCGAATGACCGCCGATGCCGAAGCTGTACGGCAGTTGCTGCAGCACCGCCTCGAAGGAGAACTCGCTGACATACAAGCCGCGTCCCGCCACCGCCCGGACGACGCCGAGCGTCTCGAGGCTCTTCGTGGCCTCGCGTAGCGACAACCGGCTGATACCGAGCTCCTTGGCCAGCTCGGCCTCAGGCGGCAAGGCTGCACCCGGGGAGAGATCGTGATCGAGGATGTAGTCGCGCAGCCGTTGCTGAGCCTCTTGGTACAGCGGTTTTCTCATGTCTGGACTTCCTGATCGGCAGTGCGCCCGGCGTCGTCGCCGGACAGTCCGTCCAGCCTCAGCTGTTCGGCGAAATGACACGCCACCTGATGACCGTCGCTGGTCGTGCGAAGTGTCGGTGACTCGGTCCGACAGATCTCCTGGGCGAACGGACACCGCGGATGGAAATGACATCCCGACGGCGCGTTGGCGGCGTCGGCGACCTCTCCTTCCAGCGGCGGCTGCGTCAGGATATTGCGCCGGGCTGGGTCGGGTTGCGGTACCGCCGCGAGCAGGGCCTGCGTGTACGGGTGGCGCGGACTTGCGAACACCTCGTCGGTGGGGCCGAGCTCGACGATACGCCCGACGTACATGACCGCGACCCGGTCGCACAGATATTCGACGACGGACAGGTCGTGAGAGATGAAGATGTACGTCAGGCCTTGGTTGTGCTGCAGCTCGACGAGCAGTTCGAGGATCTGCGCCCGCACCGACACGTCGAGCGCCGACACCGCCTCGTCGGCGATCACCAGCCGCGGATCCAGGCTCAGCGCCCGAGCGATCACCAGCCGCTGCCGTTCCCCACCGGAGAACGCGTGCGGGAATCGATGCCGGTGCTCGGGCCGCAACCCGACTTTCCGGAGGAGCTCGACCACCCGGTCCTCGAGCTCCGTGCCGCTGGCCACCTTGTTCACCCGCAGCGGCTCGGCGATGATGTTCCGCGCCGTCATCCGTGGATTGAGGGACGAGAACGGGTCCTGGAAGATCATGCGGATCTGCCGGCGATAGTCGGCCAGCTGCGACGGCCTGAGGGCGGCGAGATCCACCTCGGTTCCGTCGCCGGCCCGGTACCTGACATGCCCGGCGGTGGGCTTGTAGGTGCGGGTGATACACCGGCCCGTCGATGTCTTGCCGCAACCGCTTTCCCCGACCAGCCCCAGGGTCTCCCCCGCGTGCACGTCGAACGAGATCCCGTCCACGGCCTTGGTCGTGCGGCGGTTCTTCCGGAACCAGCCACCGCCGTCGGTGAAGTGCATCTTCAGGTCGCGAACCTCGAGCAACGTCTCCGCCGTCGACATCATGCGACCACCGTCGTCTCTTCAGCCAGGACACAGCGCACGTTGCGCCTGGCTCCCAGCTGCACCGTCTCCGGTTCCCGGGTGTCGCAGACGCCCGGCCGGGCGAAATCGCACCGCGGGTGGAAGGGACAACCCACCGGCCTGTCGTGCGGGCCCGGAACGCTGCCGCGAATCGTGGTCAGCCGCTCGCCCCGGCGGCGCTGCCCCAACCGCGGAATCGCGTCCAGCAACGCGGCGGTGTAAGGGTGCCGCGGTTCGGTGAAGATCTGCTCGGTCGGCCCCGTCTCCACCACAGTGCCCAGGTACATCACCACCACCTCGTCCGCGATCTGCGCCACGACGCCCATGTCGTGCGTGACGAACAGCACGGACATGTTCATCTCGGTCTGTAGCCGAGCCAGCAGCCGGAGAATCTGCGCCTGCGTCGTGACGTCGAGCGCGGTCGTCGGCTCGTCAGCGATGAGGAGGTCCGGACGACACGCCAAGGCCATGGCGATCATCGCCCGCTGCCGCATCCCCCCGGACAGCTGGAACGTGTAGGCGTCGAACCGGTCCTCGGGACGGGGCAACCCGACCTGAGCCAGGACCTCGATCGTCCTGGCTCGTGCCGCGTCGGCATCGAGGTCGCTGTGCAACCGGATGGCTTCGGCGATCTGGCTGCCCACGGTGTGCACGGGAGACAGTGCGGTCATCGGTTCCTGGAAGATCATCGCGATCTCGTTGCCTCTGATCCTTCGGATCTCGTCGCCGCGGGGATCCAGCGCCGCCAGGTCGGTCGCCGCTGCCGCGGCGTCCGGGCGCCACCAGATCCGACCGCCCACGACTTCGCCGGGCCTGTCGACGACCTGCAAGATCGATCGGCCGGTCACGCTCTTGCCGCAGCCGCTCTCGCCGACCACACACACCGTCTTGCCGCGGGGCACCGAGAACGACGCGCCGTCGACCGCCTTCACCAGGCCGGTATCGGTCCGGAAATGCGTCTGAAGGTTCTCGATCTGCAGGATCGGCTGCTGGTCTGCGTGCGAGGCTTCCGAGGACATCATGACGGTGCTGCACCCCCTGTGCCGCCGGCCGCGTCGGCCGGGAGCTGCGACTGGTCCGCGGGACCGAGCTCGGCGAGAACCTCGTCCATCGGCAGCCGCGCCAGTCGAAGACTGTCGTAGGGCGGCTGGGCGTCGCCACGCTCGTACAGGCACAGCAGGTGCCCGTCGGCGGTGACGGCGAGGTCGCTGTAGGCCGACGGGAACTCGTTGATGACCCTTCCCCGCGACCAGGTGCGTCCATCGTCGCCGCTGGCCCGGACGGTCAGCCGTTCCCGTCCGGTACTGGCCGGGTTGGCGAAGAACAACACGCCGTCGGGACCTTCCAGGACGCTGCCCTGGCACGTGGGCTCGACCAGGGTCTCGTGCCACTGCAGCGGGCCGAACGTCTCGCCGCCGTCGTCGCTGTAGGCGTAGCCACGAAGGCCGCTGTCGTTGTGATTGCGGGCGTTGAAGTAGACCCGGTCCGCCGGCCCGCCGCGAAGTTCGGCGACGGTGGATTCGTTCGTGCCCTCGGGGAGGACGCCGCCGACGTGCCAGCTCGCCCCGCCGTCGTCGCTGTAGATGACGTGCGACCGGAACGGGTCGTTCCAGCGATCATGGGCGATCCCGACAGCGTGGTCGCACGGGATGATCAGCCGGCCACTGGCCAGCTGGGTACCGTGGCACGGCCCGGTCGCGTACCAGGTCCACGACGGGTCCTTCACCTGAGCGGTGATCTCCTGCGGCGAGGACCAGCTCACGCCGTCGTCGGCGCTGCGGGTGATCCAGACGGTGCGGTCAGCCAGGCCTGCGCACACGTCGGTCTCGTTGTGCTCGGCCGGATTCTGGGTGAACAGCAGGATCACCTCGCCCGTCCGCCGGTCGACCACCGGAGCCGGATTGCCCCGGGTGAAGCCGGGCGCAGCGGTCACCACACGTGGCTCGTCCCAGGTCAGGCCATGATCGTGGCTCCGGCGCAGCAGCAGGTGAATCTCCCCCGCGTCGCCTCGGCCGTCCCGGCGGCCTTCGCAGAAGGCCAACACCGTGCCCGAATCGGTCACCACCAACGCGGGAATCCGGTACGTGTGGTAGCCGCCGTCGCCGGACGTCCACAGGTCGTGGCTCGTCGTATGGTGCGTGGCCAGCATCGATGATCGATCTCCCATCACGTGTCAGGTGTACGGGTCGGCAGCGTCCCGGAGGCCGTCGCCGACGAAGTTCAAGGTGAGCACCGCGACGACCACGGCGATCCCGGGGATCAGCAGCCACGGCGCGTGCATGAGGCTGCGCACGTTCTGCGCTTCCTGCAGCAGCACCCCCCAACTCACCGCGGGCGCCTGCAGGCCCAAACCGAGGAAGCTCAGTGCGGTTTCGGCCAGGATCATCGCCGGAATGGCCAGCGTCAGCGCCGCGATGATGTGACTGCTGAACGTCGGCAGCATGTATTTGCGCATGATCCGGAACGTGCCGCAGTTGTCGAGCCGGGCCGCTTCCACGAATTCCTCCTCACGCAGCGCAAGGAAGCGACCCCTGACCACTCGGGCCAGTTCCGTCCAGCCGATCATCGACAAGATCACGGTGATCGCGAAATACGTCATGAGCGGGCCCCACCCGTCCGGGACTGCCGCGGCGAGCGCCATCCACAACGGCAAGGTCGGAATGCTCATGATGAATTCGATGAGCCGCTGCGCCGCAGTGTCGATGGCACCGCCGAAGTAGCCGGAAATGCCGCCGATGATGATGCCCAGCACCATGCTCACCGCGACACCGACCAGCCCGATCGACATCGAGACCCGCGTACCGTGGACGATTCGGCTGAACATGTCTCGGCCCAGCCGGTCGGTACCGAGAATGAAGACCGGCTCGTCGGCGTTCTTGGGCCCGATCAGATGCCGATCCCAGGTGATCAGTCCGAAAAGCTCGTACTCCTCGCCCTTGACGAACAGCCCCAGCTCACGCGTTTGCGACGGGTCCGTGCTGACCCGGCGCTGCTGGGTCGTCTCATCGATCTCGACGGTGTACCCGTCGGCGAACAAGCCGAGCTGGAAACCGTCGCTGGTGTCCACCGGACGAATGACCTGCGGCGGTGTGTACTGGTGATCGGCGAACCTGGTCGTCGCACTGTAGGGCGCGATGAACTCGGCGAACACGGCCACCAGGTAGATGAACAAGAGGATTCCACCAGACACCATGGCCAACCTGTGCCGGCTGAACCGCCGCCACACCAGTTTCCAATGGCCGGTCGACCCGATGTCGGCGCCGGTTTCGGTGCTCGTGTTCTCGATCGTCTCGGTGCTCACGTCGGCATCACCGCTTCCCGTACCGGATGCGCGGGTCGAGACGGGCCAGCAAGATGTCGGAGATCAGGGTGCCGATGACCGTCAGGACGCTCAGGATCAACAGAAAGCTCCCGGCCAGATACATGTCCTGGCTCTCCAGTGCGCGCAGCAGTACCGGGCCGGTCGTCGGCAGGCTGAGCACGACCGACACGATGATCTCCGCGGAGATCAACGACGGCAGCAGCCACCCGACCGTGGACACGATCGGGCTCGCCGCGATCCGACTGGGGTACCTCACCAGAAGGCGCCCCTCGGGCAGGCCTTTCGCCCGCCCGGTTGTCACGTACGGCCGGTTGAGCTCGTCGAGGAGGTTCGCCCGCACGATACGGATCATTCCGGCGGTGCCGGCGGTTCCGATGATCACCACCGGAATCCACAGGTGCGCCAGCAGATCCAGCACCTTGCCCAGATTCCAGTTCGCTTCCTCGAACTCCGGCGAGAACAGCCCGCCGACGCTCTGCCCGAAATATCGGTGCGATACATAGAGCAAGATCAACGCCAGCAGGAAGTTCGGCACGGCCAGGCCGATGAACCCGACGAAGGTCGCCGTGTAGTCGCCGATCGAGTACCGCTTGACCGCGGAGTACATCCCGATCGGGATCGCCACGGCCCACACGAAGGCCAACGTGCACAGTGACAGCAGGACCGTGAAGCCCAGCCGCCCCTGGATGACGTCGGCGACCGGCTCGTTGTAGACCAGTGATTGGCCGAAGTCTCCCTCCAGCACGATGCCGCTGATCCATTTCCAGTACTGGACCCAGATCGGCTCGTCGAGCCCGTATCGGCTCCGTAACGCATCGAGCTGCGCCCGATCGACGTACTGTCCTTCGGCTTCCAGCCGGGCGACCACCGTGGTGAGGTAGTCGCCCGGTGGAGCCTGAATGATCAGGAACGTCACGATGGAGATCGCTATCAGCGTGGGCACCATGTAGAGAACCCTGCGGACGATGAACTGCGTCATCATGGGGGATCTCCTCGCTCTTCAACCGTCACGACCGATGCACTCGATTCAGCTGACTATTCGGCCTTGAAGAACTGCTCGGGGTTGTACGGCGCGGGGTTGGGATACGGCGACCCGGACGGCATCTCCTCGGGCACGTTGCGCATGGAGTTCTTCACCACCGCGTATTCAGGTCGCGGCGTGGCGATACCGATCTGATAGAACTGCTCGGCCGCGATGTCCAGGATCTGACGGAACAGGTCCTCCTGCTGCGCAGGATCGAACGTCGCCTGCAGTTCGTCCCAGAGCCGGAGTTGCTCCATGACGTATTCCGGCGGCTGCTCGGCGTCCGGAAAACCTTGGTACCAGCGAGCCCACTCGACGCCGTATCCGGCCGACTCCACGACGGGGACGTAGTTCCACGGCACGAGCATCGTCGCGCGGCCACCCAGCCCCGACCCGAAGACGGCATCGTGCTGATTGCTGTTGCGGGTCTCGAGAAGCAACTCGTTCGAGATGACGTCTCGCTTCATGTCGATACCGACTTCACGCGCGTAGTCCACCAGCAACTCGCTGACGTCGTCCCACCCGAAGGCATCGGCCCGTACGGACACCGTGAACGAGATCGGCTCGCCGTCCGGCCCGAGCCGGATGCCGTCCTCGTTGCGCTGGTCGTAACCCGCCTCGTCGAGATACTGATTCGCCAGATCCACGTCGTACTCGACGAACTGGCTGGCCAGTTGCTCGTGATAGAACGGCGTATCCCGCAGCGGGCTGGTCTGCCACGGCTCACCTTGGCCGCTGTAGACGAGGTCGATGATCTCCTGCCGATTGATGGCGTGTGAAAGACCCATCCGGAACAACTTGTTGTTGAAGATCTCGCGTTTCGTCTCGTCCTGATGGGTCAGGTTCAGCTGGAGCTCGGCGATGTTCATGCTGTCGTAGTGGTAGGTCAACAGCCAGTAGTCGCCGTCCTCCTGGCCTTCGACCAGGACGGGGTACTCGCTGCCGGAGTTCAGCCCCCGGTGCTCGAGGTCCACTTCGCCGTCGACGGCACGCAGGAGCGCGACCTCGGGATCTTCGGCCAGCCGGTAGACGACCTCGTCGAGATACGGCAGCTGACGGCCGTCCGGGTCGACCTTCCAGTAGTACGGGTTGCGTTCGGCCACAGCACGGTTGCCCGTGTTGCCCGGCTCAGTGATGACCCAGGGGGTCAGACGCGGCAAGTCCGGGTTGTACCGCCACTGCGCTTCGCTCTCGAACAGCGCCTGCCAGTCGCCGAAACCGCTCTCGGCGACCAGCTCATCGAGATCGGGGTTGTGGTCGGGGTGGAACTGCGACATGTAGTGCTCGGGGTAGTTGAGTATCGACACGCCCCGGTCCAGTTGCGCCATGTCGTGCAGGAAGAACGCCTTGGGCCCGGCGAAATCGAACCGCACCGTGTAGTCGTCGACGCGCTCCACCGTCACCGGTTCGCCTTGGCTGGCCAGCCAGTCCGGCGTGCTGGGCGTCAGCGTCGGATTGGAGAACACCGACTCGTACCAGAACATGATGTCGTCGGCGTCGAACGGCTCACCGTCGGACCACTTGATGCCTTCTCTGAGGTGGAAGGTGTAGCTGTCGCCATCCTCACTGATCTCGAACTCCGCGAGGTTGGGGATGATCTCCTCGATACCGGTCGCTCCGGTGTATTCGCGCGCCCAGCGCACCAGGCCCTCGTACCCGATCGGATTGAACGCGTTGTTGTCGTCGGGTCCCAGGTAATAGGTGTTCCAGGTGCCGCCGTACCGGCCGATCTCGTCCACCGGCTCGACGACCAGCGCCTCTTCGGGCAGCCGCTCGTCGAGTTCGGGCAACGTGCCATCGGCGACTCGCTGGGCCAGGCTCGGCGCTTCGAGCGCGTCAGCGTCGGCGGCGTCCCCACCACCGTCGCTGCCCGTATCGGCGTCGGTGCTGAAGAAGCTGCAGCCGCTGAGGACCACCATCGACACGGCGGCGGCCGTCAGCGCCCTACGGCGGGGACTACGCCTCCGCGTTCGCCGCGCCGGTCCGGTGGATGTCTGGGGTGACAACGGATCTACACTGCTCGCGGTCATTCGGGACCTCCTTGTCCGTGCCCCCGGCTGCGCCATACTCGAGCGCAACCGGGCGCCGTGGTCGGTGAAGGATCGCTGTTACTCGAACTCGATCTCGTCGAGTGGCAGCCGCAGGACCAAGTCCCTGGCCAGTGGTGCGTTCGTGCTGTGCATGATGTTCAACTCGTGGTCGGTGAGCCCTCGGCGATAGACCCGGACCTCGTCGATGTCTCCGTCGAACTGCTGGATTCCATCCATGCGCTGCCCGACATACAGGCCGTCGATGCCGAACTCGCGGCCGATGGTGACCGACCCCTCGGGGGCGGAGGTCGAGGCGACCTCGTCGCCGTCGACCCACAACGAGAGCTCTCCGTCAGCTCGGCGCAGGGCGACCTGGTGCCATGCACCGTCGTCATACGCCTGATCGGTGGCCACCGACGACGTCCCGTTCTCCGTCGTGATCAGCGCGCGGAGCCGATCGGCGCCCGGTTCGGCGCGCAACCAGAACGACGGCTTGGAACTTCCGATGCCGTAGGCCCAGACCAGCACCTGCTCGGTCTCGCTGCCGTCGTACCGGAACCAGGCGGACACGGTGAAGTCGTCGGAACCCAGGTCGAGTGCGTCGGTGAAGGGGATCTGCAGGTGCGCGCTCTCACCATCGAGCGAGAGGGCGCTGCCGTGCCGGCGGCTGGGCCCGTCCGTCTGGTCGCACTCACCGCGAACATAGGCCGTCACGGGTTCCGCCGTCCGTGAGTGGTCCGGTGTGGTCGGCCCGGGCTCGGGCGGGTCCGGGAAGTTCGGCGGGTCGCCGTTGGGGGTGGCGAGATACGCCTCGTTGAACCGCGCGAAACGGATCTCGTCGTACGGACTGGTGCCCTCCCCCGCCTCGTACATCAGGCCGATTTCATGATCGGGCAGCGACACCATGTCCGAGTACGCAGCCGGGCCCCAATGGATGATCTTGCCCTCGTCCCAGTGCTCCCACGTCTGGCCCTCGTCGTAGGACGACCGAATGGCCATGGCCTCCCGAGACGCCGGGTGGGCCGGGGCGGAGAACAGGATCCGGTCGTGGTCGTCGCCGGCGTCGCTGGCACGTTGCCGCAGCGTGGCGCCCTGGATGATGGGCGCGGAGAGGTCCGGGATCGGAGCGAACCGCGCGTCGAAACTCTCGCCGCCGTCGCTGCTGACGGCGAAGGCACGGGTGCCCTCCGCGGTGCCGTGTTGATCCCGCGCGGCCGCGTAGACCCGGCCGTCGGTCAACTCGACGACGCTGACCTCCTGCGGGTTGACGACGTTGTCGCCGACGCTGTCCACGGCCCCGATGTTCCACGTCTGGCCACCGTCGTCGCTGTACAGCAAGTGCGCACCGCGGGCAAGTCCCTCCGGCCGGTCCGAACCCCAGGTGTGGTTGGCGCCAGCCACCAATCGTCCGGCGTGCGGCCCGCGCTGCAATTGGATGGCGTGGACCGGCCCGGTGGCGTAGAACTCCCATTCGGGCAACTTCACGTCGTCGGTGATGTCCACGGGCTCGGACCAGGTGACCCCGTGGTCGTCGCTGTAGGACACGAAGGGACGGCGGTCCTTGGTGTCGCCGTTGGCGTTCCAGGTGCTCAGAAGCACGACGCGACCGGTCTCGCGGTCGACCACCGGCGCCGGGTTACCGCGAGTGTCGCCGGCCCCGTCGATGACGACCTCCAGTGGACCCCAGGTACGGCCACCGTCGAGCGAACGGCGCAGGACGAGGTCGATGTCTCCGTGATCACCGCAATCGGCCACCCGGCCCTCGGCGAAGGCCAGGATGGTGCCGTCGGCGGCTTCGACGACGGCCGGGATCCGGAAACACGTGTAGCCATGGGTACCGGCTTCGAAGATGACGTCCTCGTCGAAGAACGGTTCGTCGAGGTCACCGGTTGCTTTCGGGTGCTGCGGCAGTGGTGGGGATGACGCGTCGGAGCTGGCCGCCAGCTCCGCATGGCCGAGGCTCGTCATCAACGCGAGACCAGCCAAACTCGCAATCCAGCGGATCATCATTCGTACGGTCGCCTCCCGTCGCGGGGGTGTCGTCAGTCGGCGGTGCGTGGAGCTATCAGATATCTGATAGATGGCGGTGTCAAGAGTTTCGCGGATGTGAATATGAGATGACGCCGATGAAACCGGCCGAGATCCACGGCACGTGGGCCACACTCGTGCTGCCGCTGACCGAGGACGACACGATCGACTGGGAGCGCCTCAGCGAGCAGCTCCACACCGTGGTCACCAGCGGCGTGCATGGCGTGTACGCACACGGGAC
>JAJYTA010000246.1 GCA_021793295.1 Actinomycetes bacterium | reverse complement strand
TGGGCGATCACCGTCAAGGCGTTCGCGTCGACGGTCGTGCCCGCGCCGAGCGCCGCCGGCACCGTGTAGGTCTGCAACGCGTCGACCCGCCGACGCAGCCGTGGCGGCATGACCTGGACGACTTTGGTCAACGCACGCACCGACGCTTCGCCGATACCGGCGACGGCGGTGCCTGCGGCATTGCGCAGGCCGACGGCGATCGCCACGGCTTCGTCGTCATCGAGCAGCAACGGCGGCAATGCGGCCCCGGCTTGCAACTGGTACCCGCCCGCGACACCGCGGCTGGCCTCAACCGGGTATCCGAGCTCTCTGAGTCGCTCGACGTCGCGGCGCAGGGTGCGGGGACTGACCGCCAGTTTCTCGGCCAGCTCCCTGCCCGGCCAATACCGATGCGTCTGCAGGAGCGAGAGCAACCGCAGCATCCGTGCGCTCGTGTTCGCCATGAAACTCAGCGTCTCTCACATTGAGGTCAAGAAGTGGCCTGAATGGACTCTAGCGTGTTGTCCATGACCACAGCGATGATCCGCACTGAAGGACTCACCAGGCATTTCACGGTGAAGAAGGAGACGGTCGAAGCCGTTCGCGGCCTCGACCTGACCGTCGACGAAGGCGAACTCGTCGCCATGCTGGGACCGAACGGCGCCGGAAAATCGACCACCCTGCGCATGCTCACCACGTTGATCGCGCCCACCGCCGGCACGGCGCACGTGGTCGGACACGACGTGGTGACCCAACGCAGCGCGGTACGACGCCGCATCGGCTACATCGGCCAGGGCAACGGCGCCGGACACAGCCAACGCGGTCGAGACGAGCTGATCAGCCAGGGCCGTGCCTACGGGATGAGCGGCCGGGACGCCAAGCGCCGCGCGGACGAGCTCATCGAGTCACTCGGCTTGGCTGCGGTGGCCGATCGTGTGGTGTCGTCGTTGTCCGGTGGCCAGCGCCGACGTCTCGACGTGGCGATGGGCCTCATTCACGCCCCGCAGTTGCTCTTCCTCGACGAACCATCGACCGGCCTGGATCCGCAGAACCGAGCCAACCTGCAAGAGCACATCGTCAAGCTGCGCGCAGAACACGGCACCACCGTCATGATCACCACCCATTACCTGGACGAAGCCGATGCGATGGCCGAACGGATCATGGTGGTCGACCATGGTCGCCTGATCGCTGACGACACGCCCGCGCGCCTGAAGGCCCAGCACGCAGGTGACCACATCACGCTCGGCTTCGCCGACGAACACGATGCCCGCGCCGCCGTACCTGCCACGCGCCGCCTGCACGGAGCCGACGTCCACGTCGCCGGGTCCTGCCTGCACGTGCGCATCACCGACGCCCCGCACGTCGTCGCACCGTTGCTGCACGACATCGGCGAGCTCGGCATCACCGTCGACTCCGTCGAAGTCGCGCGTCCCACGCTCGACGATGTGTTCCTCAACCTCACCGGGCGCAGCCTGCGCGAAGGCGGCGCCGCCCCCAGCACCGACACCACCGACCGCGCCCGACAGGAGATCGCAGCATGAGCGTCCTGACCGACACCAGCACCGTGTTCAACCGAGAGCTGCGCCCGGTCCTGCGCGACCCGTTCTCGGTGATCTTCAGTATGATCCAGCCATTGATCTTCCTCGGCCTGTTCGCCCCGCTCCTGCCCGATGCCGGCGCCGACGGCTCGGCGCTGCAATGGTTCGTCCCTGGGATCGTGGTGATGTCGTGCCTGTTCAGCACGTCGTTCACCGGGTCGAATCTGCTGTTCGAGATTCAGACCGGCGCGCACGAACGGATGCTCGTGACCCCGTTGAGTCGCCCGGCGCTCATCATCGGACGCGCGCTGAAGGAGGCGGTGCCGCTGGTGATCCAGACCGCGATCATCGTCGGCGCGTGTGTGCCGTTCGGTTTCGATGTGCACCTCGGCGGCGCAACCCTGGGGCTGCTGATGCTGGCGATCATGGCCGTCGGACTGGGCGCGCTGTCGTACACCTTGGCCTTGGCGTCGAAGAACACGGAGTGGCTGTTCTGGACCGTGCAGCAGACGGTGTTGTTCCCGCTGCTCCTGCTGGCCGGGATCCTGCTGCCGGTCGACGACGGCCCAGGCTGGCTGCGCACGATGGCGCAGTTCAACCCGTTGAGCTACGTGGTGGACGCCGAACGTGCCCTGTTCAGCGGAGACTACGCTGCCGACACGGTGACGGCCGGCTTCACAGCTGCGGTGGTCGTGGCCGCCGTGGGCCTCGTCGTCGGTACCCGGGCGATGCGCAACTCGTCGTGAGCGTGCGCGTCCGCGGGTGAGTTCACACCTGCCGGATATCGCCGACATGACGCTCGCGGACATCCTCGAGAAGTCGCGCCGCTGCCGTGTAGTCGTGATCATCATGCACGACGGACAGACCATGATGCACAGCGGTCGCACAGATGAGTAGGTCCACCGCGGACATCGAGCGGTGTGCGCCCTCACGTAGCAATCGATATTGGGCCGACTCGATCCATCGCCATGCGCTTTTCGGCACGGCCACGTCGGGATAGAGCTCGTCGAACATTGCGGACATTTGTTCGTACTCGTCGAGATTTCGAGCCGACCGCCGGAACTCGACACGCTGCGGATCACACGAGCCGACGGCACCGGACCTGATCGCCGCAGACCACGCGGACCGCGTGTCTTCGCTCCTGAGAATGCGCCATAGTGCCGACGAGTTGATGAGGTACCGAATCACTCCGCCGGTACCTGCTCAGCTTGCCTCTGGTGCTGCCACCCTTCGTAGTCCCATCCAGCCGACAGCGACGCGTAACGTTCGAGCGCCTCGATACGTCGATGATTGGCTACATAATCGCGCAGCGCCAGGTTGACCGTGTCCTTCTTGGTTCGGGCACCCGAAATCCGCATGGCTTCGGTGAGGGCGTCGTCGTCGATATCAATCTGCGTGACAGGCATGATCTCACCTCATGTGGAGCAGAGATCACACACTCTGCTCGGTGGCGGCCAGCCGGCGGGTGCCGCTGTACATCAGTGCTGCGGCGACCCCGGCTGCCACCGCGGCGGTCAGCCATGCCCCGGAGTACGACACCGAGGAGGCGACGAAGCCGAACACGATCGGGCCCAGCGCGTTGCCGACGGCCAGGCCGGACAGACCCACGCCGGCCATCGCCCCCGGCCGCGTGGGGTCGGCGCGGACCAGGGTGAGAAAGAACAGGGCGGTCCAACCCCACCCACCGGCGATCGCGCCGACGGCGCCGACCCCCAGCAGCACCCCGGTACCGGTGGCACCCAACAGCATCGTCACCGCGCCGACCACGATCATCGACGGGATGAGCCACGTCGCGGCCTCGGGACGGCGGTCGGCGAGCATGCCGGAGCTGATCCGCACGATCACCCCCACCACGCTGGCGACACCGAGCAGGACACCACCCTGCGACTGGGTCAGCCCGGCAGCGACGGCGCTGTCGGTCATGAACACGCTGATCCCCGTCGCCGCCATGGACGCCAGGCCCGCACCGACCGCCAGTGCCAGCGTGCCGCTGCGCCGCGGCGCCGACGTCTCGGCCGCACGCACGCCTCCGGTGTGGCCGTCGGCGCGAGACGGCGCCTCACGCCCGGTTGCCAGCAAGAACATCACGACGGCGAACGGGACCACGCCGACGGCGAAGACCCAGCGCCACCCGACGGTGACCGCGATGGCCGGCACGGCGAACCCGGCGGCCATCGTCGCCAACGGAATGGAAGCCTCCTTGATACCGAAGACCAGCCCCCGGCGACGGGGTGGAACGCGACCTGCGACCAGCCGGGTCAGGCCCGGATCCACCAAGGCGATGCCCACCCCCGCGCACGCGAGGCACAACACCAACGGCACCGCGTGGTGAGTGAACAACGCGAGGCCCGCCAGCGCCATGGCACTCACCGACGTGCCGACGGCGATGCTGAACCGGGCGCCGCGCCGATCGGCGACCCGCCCGGTGAACGGCGCCGTGGCAGCGCTGACGAGGTACAGCGTGGCCACCATCGTCCCGAGCGCCGCAGCGGACACGTTCAACTCGGCGCGGACCTGAGCTGCGGTAGCCCCGATCAGGAAGGCCGGTAGGGACGGCGCGACCAGCCCGACACCGACGGTGAGGACGACTCGCGGGGACAGCGCCGTGGCCGGGGTTGTGTCGGTCAATGCTCGTCTCTTCGATATGGATGGCAGAAGCTGTCGTGCAATATATCGGGGACAACATACCATCGACTTGCATGTGATATGTTCGCGCCGTGGCTGGAGTGAAGCTGGATCGGTTGCGCCGGGTCTCGCTACGTGAGCGGGTGTTGAAAGTCCTCGAAGGACACATCGTCTCGGGGACGTTCAGTCCTGGCCAGCGGCTTCAAGACGGCGAGCTGGCGCAGCAGCTCGGGGTCAGCCGCACCCCGGTCCGTGAGGCGTTGCAGGAGCTGGCGGCCATGGGCCTGGTCGAGGCGATCCCCGGTGCCATGACACGCGTCACCGAGGTCGATCCGGCCGATGCGGCCGCGGTGTTCCCGGTCGTGGCCCAGTTGCATGCCCTGGCCACCCGGCTGGCGGTCGGCAAGCTGACACCTACCGACGTCGAGGCGCTTCGCCGCCACAACGCCGAACTCCTCGAAGCCGCCCAGGCCGGCGACCGAGACCGCATGATCCAGGCCGACACGGCATTCCACGACGTGTTCATCGAGCTGTCCGGCAATCCCGTGGTCGCCGACCTGCTGGCACGGCTGACCCCGCGAGTCCGCCGGTTCGAGTACGCCTTGTTCGACGATGCCGCCGGCTACGCCTCGGCGCACGACCACGACCAGATCATCGAGGCATGCGAAGCCGCCGACGTCGCCCGGCTGGCCGAGCTCGTCGAGCGCAACTGGCTGAGTCTGGGTGACGACGTGGTTCGTCACCTCGAGGATCGGCAGTCGTCGCCATGACGTGGCCGGCCACCCGCGACGGTGCCGCGG
>JAJYTA010000245.1 GCA_021793295.1 Actinomycetes bacterium | reverse complement strand
GCGCCTTGGCGTCCTTGCGCGACAGCCCTTCGTGGACGCGGAACATCTCTGCTATCTGCCAGCCCACGGTGAACACGGGATTCAGCGCCGAGAGCGCGTCCTGGAAGATCATCGAGATGCTGCGGCCTCGATAGGCGCGCCGCTCCTCGTCGGGCAACGCCAACAGGTCTTGGCCGCGGAACCGGACCGCGCCACCGGTGACGAACCCCGGCGGCGTGTCCAGGATGCCCATGATCGCCTGGGCGGTGACGCTCTTACCGGAACCCGACTCGCCGAGGACGGCGACCGTCTCACCCTCGTGCAGGGTGTACGACACGCCGTTGACGGCCTTGGCCACGCCGTCACGGGTGCGGAACTCCACATGAAGATCGTCGACCTCCAGCAACGGCGGCGCTCCGGTGTCGTCCGGTCGCGGCTCGGCCGTGGATTGCGTGCTCGCCATGGCTTGCCCTCCTCGAGGCTTTCCTGCCGTCACCGCAGCTTGGGGTCGAACGCGTCACGCACAGCGTCACCGAGCATGATGAACGCCAGCACGGTCACGGACAGGAACGCGCCGGGGAACAGCAGCATGTGCGGCGACTGCCGGATGTAGGTCTGCGCATCGCTGATCGCGATACCCCACGAGATCACCGGCTCCTGCAGGCCGATGCCGAGGAACGACAGCGTCGCCTCGACACCGATGAACACGCCCAGGATGATCGTGGCGTAGACGATGGCTGGAGCCATCGCGTTGGGCAGGACGTGGCGCAGCAGGATGCGGCGGGTACCGCCGCCCAGTGCCTTGGCTGCCTGGACGTAATCGGCGTGCTTCACCTGGATGACCGTCGAGCGCATGATGCGGCAGACACTCGTCCACCCCAGCACACCCAACGCCAGCACCACCTTGCCGATGGTCTGCCAGGCCGGCGTACCGACATCGGACGGGAAGGTCGCCAGCACGATGATCCCGCCGAGCAGCAGCGGGATGCCGAAGAAGATGTCGGTGAACCGCGACAGCAGCGAATCGATCCAGCCGCCGTGGTAACCGGCGATCATGCCGATCAAACTGCCCACGATCGTGATGAAGATCGTCGTACAGACGCCGACCAGGATCGACGCGCGTGCGCCGTAGATCGTGCGCGCGTACACGTCACAGCCCTGCAGGTCGTAGCCGAACCACGCAGAGCCACTCGGGCCCTGCCGCGAGAACTGCAGGTCGCAGAAGTGCGGATCCTTGTTGGTGAACAACGACGGGAACACCGCCATGACGATCAACACAGAGATGATCACAGCCGAGATGAGGAACACCGGGCTGCGCAGCAGGTCCCGGAGCGCGTCACCGGCCAGGGAGTGCGCCTTGTCCTCACCCGAGTCCGCTCGCTCCGGCGTTTCGGGTGCCTCAACGTCCGGGCCGGGCTCGTCGGGCAGCGTCTGAGCGCCGGAACGGCCGTCAGGAAGGTTCGGTTCGTTCAGGCCACTAGTCATAACGGATCCTCGGGTCGAGTACCGCGTACAGCAGATCGACGAGCAGATTCACGAGCAAGAACACCAGCACCAGCACCGTCACCGCGGCGGTCACTGTGCCGCCTTCGTGGCGGTTGATGCCCTGGAACACCATGTTGCCGACGCCGGGGATGTTGAAGATCCCCTCCGTGACGATGGAGCCGCCGAGCAGCGAGCCGAAGTCGGCACCGACGAACGTCACGACCGGGATCATCGAGTTGCGCAGCGCATGCACCCCGATGACCCGCTTGCGCGCCAGGCCCTTGGCGGTGGCCGTGCGCACGTAATCAGAACGCAGGTTCTCCACCAGGTTGGTGCGCATCAGCCGGGCGACGAACGCCAGTGACAAGCTGCCCAGCACGAACGCTGGTAAGAGCAGCGAGAAGAAGTCGCCGCTGTAGGTCACCGGGAACCAGCCGAGCTGGACGCCGAACATGATCTGGGCCACCAAACCGATGACGAACACCGGGATGGACACCACGAACAGGGTGCTCACCAGCACGAGGTTGTCGATGAATCCGCCGCGGCGGATGCCGGCGAGGACACCGGCGAGGAGACCGATGATCAACTCGAAGATGATGGCCGTGAGGGCCAGCTTGAGGGTCACCGGATAGCGGGAGATCAGTTCCTCGGAGATGGAGGCTCCGGAGAACGTCTGACCGAAATCGCCGGTCAGTAAGTTGCCCATGTACTTGATGTACTGGATGAACAACGGATCGTTGAGGTTGTACTCCTCGGTCATCGCGCTGATGTAGCTCTCGGGACAGGGCCGGTCACCGCACTTGGCGGCGAACGGGTCCCCCGGGAGGGTCCACACCATCACATAGATGATGAACGTGGTTCCGATGACCACGGGGATCATCTGGAGGAGTCGCCGGACTACGTATCGCCCCATCAGCCTTCCTTCAGCGTTCGGGCGCACCACCGTGGGCAGAGGCGGCACCCCGCGGCAGGGTACCGCCTCTGCACGGTCAGCCGGTGCGCGTCAGCCGGCGGTCGTGACGCTGAGCAGGTCGACGGTCTGGAAGGGCGTGATCTTCACGTTGTCGACGTTGGTGGAGTAGCCCGCGATCGTCTTGCCGTACCAGAGCGGAACGGCCGGCATGTCCGCGGCCAGCATGGCCTCGGCCTCGTTGTACTTCGCGATGGCCTCTTCACCCTGCAGGGTCGCCGCTTCGGCGACCGCCTTGTCGAACTCGGGGTTGCTGTAGAGGCCGTCGTTCGCCGAAGCGTTCGTGGCGTACAGCGGGACCAGGAAGTTCTCGACCGACGGGTAGTCCATCTGCCAGCCGGTACGGAAGATGCCGGGCATCTCGCGGTTGTTGATCTTCGTACGGAACGTGGCGAAGTCGACCTCGGACTTGCCCTGGCACTCGATCTCGAGGGCGTTCTGGATGCTGTTGCAGGTGGCGTCCACCCAGCCCTTGTGGTCGGCGTCGCCGTTGTAGGAGATCGTCAGCGTGCCGCTGTACCCACCGGCCTCGTCGAGCAGCTGCTTGGCGCGGTCCGGGTCGTACTCGCAGAAGCCGTCGCAGGCCCCGGGCTGGAAGCCCTCCACGACCGGCGCCACCCAACCGGTGGCCGGCTCACGGGTACCGGAGAAGATGTTGTCGACGATCGCCTCACGGTCGACGGCCAGCGAGATGGCCTGGCGCAGCTTCGGGTTGGCCAGCGACGGGTCGACGTTCTCAGGCGCGAACGTCATGGTCTGGATCACGCCGGTCTCGCGCTCGATGAACCGGTCACCCAGGTCGTTCTTGTAGGCCTCACCGGCCACGGCCGAGGTCGGCAGCTGCGGCACGATGTCGAGCTGGTCGGCCTGCAGTTCGTTGTACGCGGCGTCGTCGTTCTCGTAGATCTTGAACGTCGCCTCGTCGATCTGCGGCTTCGTCTCGCCCTGGTAGTCCTCGTACGCCGAGAGCTTGATCTCGACGTTGCGCTCCCACGACTCGAACTGGAACGGGCCCGAGCCGATCGGCTCCTCGCCGAAGGCCTCGGGGTCCTCGAAGAACGACGGGGGCAGCGGCGCGAAGGCGGTGTAGCCCAGGCGCAGCGGGAACGACGACGACGGCTCGGTCAACTTGACCGTGAATGTGCTCTCGTCGACGACCTCGAGGCCGCTCATGGTCTCGGCCGTGGCGGAGCCTTCGACGTAGGCGCCGCTCTCGTCGTATTCGCCCTGGGCTTCGGTGTAGCCCTCGATGGGCTCGAAGAAGTAGGCGTTCAACGCGCCGTTGGGCCCGTAGGCGTTCCAGTTCCACGCGTCGACGAAGCTCTGCGCGGTGATCGGCTCACCGTTGTGGAACGTCCAGCCGTCGGCGACGGTGATGGTCCAGTTGATGTTGTCTTCGGACTCGATCGACTCGGCGATCTCGTTGTGCGGCTCGGCGGTCTCGGAGTCGTAGCGAACGAGCCGGGAGAAGAGCTGGTCGAGAACGTCCCCGCCGCATGTCTCGTTCGTCATGCCGGGGATGAGCGGGTTCTCCGGGTTGCAGCCGCGAATGGTGATCGCGCCACCGCCGCCGCTGGCCTCGCCGCCGCCGTCGTCACCGCCGTCGTCACCGCCGCACGCGCTCAACGCGAGCGCCAACGCGGCGGCCCCAACGACCGCCGACTTGCGTGCCGAGACTCGCATGGATGCCTCCTGGGATCTACCTGAGGTAAGGGCACGCGACGACACCGGTCGATGCGCCGCTACGACGGTTTGACAGCCTAGTGCCAGGCTTGAATACACCGACGCGACATTCTTTCTATGTGTCGGTCGACCCGAGCGGCAAGCCTTTACCCCGAGGCGATCCCACTCCGCAATCAGAATGTGACCTCCCCGGCGGACTGCTGTGATCCTTCGCCGACCAGTGTCGATAGCCGAAAATCTTCCGTGCGCGCTCAGCGTCCGGCAGGCTCGGCGTGTTTACGTCGGGCAGCGGCACGGCCGCGGGTGGCCGCATCGAGGACCACTTTGCGGATACGCACGGCATCGGGGCTCACTTCCACGCATTCGTCGTCGCGGCAGAATTCGAGTGCCTGTTCGAGAGAAAGTGTCCGCGGCGGTATCAGGCGTTCCAGCTCGTCCGCAGTGGACGACCGGATGTTGGTGAGCTTCTTCTCTTTGGTGATGTTCACGTCCATGTCGTCGGCCCGGGAATTCTCGCCGACGATCATGCCCTCGTACACCTGGGTACCGGGCTCGACGAACAGCGAGCCGCGCTCTTGCAGGTTGAACATCGCATACGACGTCGCCACACCGGCACGATCGGCCACCAGCGAGCCCGTCGCCCTCGTGCGCAGCTCACCGGCCCACGGCCCGTAACTCTCGAACACGTGGTGCGCCAGGCCGGTGCCCCGGGTCTCGGTCAGGAACTCGGTCCGGAACCCGATGAGTCCACGTGCGGGCACGACGAATTCCATCCGGACCCAGCCCGTGCCGTGATTGGTCATCTGTTCCATCCGGCCCTTGCGCCCGGCCAGCAACTGGGTCACC
>JAJYTA010000047.1 GCA_021793295.1 Actinomycetes bacterium | reverse complement strand
GTTCGACGAACCCGCTGGCCACAAGGCTGATGGCCACCGTGTTCCACTCGGTGGGCCACGGTCGGGCCAGCTCTGTCGTTCCTTCAGTCGATGACGTGCGTCGCGCCATGCACGGCAACATAGACCTCGGGACCGACAAAAACGAGCCTCCAGGCCGCCGCCGTCCACGAAAGCGTCACCCGAGTAGCCCGTTCAGAGCAATTCGCTAGTTTAAGTATCAGCAAGATGGGCCATGCTCGCACTTGAGTGGCGTCGTGAGTCCGCAGGTAACGGAATGTGAGCGATCGGCGGTGTAACTAGTTAGGAGCCCTCCGGCTGAGGTCCGCTACAACCGCGACACCAACGCCGCCACCTGCCGGGTCACCCTGACCGTCCCTACCATCACCGCCGCCAGCCGGACCGCCCAGAACGTGGCGGTCATCTCGCTCGACGCTGCACGGCAGCACCGTCAGCAGCGCAAACAAGAGAATACGGAACAGGACCGTCACCCATCGGGTGGCGGTCCAGTTCCCATCCTTGTGGTGCCCCCGGTCGGGATCGAACCGACACTGTGCGGATTTTAAGTCCGCCGCCTCTGCCTGTTGGGCTACGGGGGCGCTATGCGCAGCGCCGCTACGTCGACACCGCGGGCCCTCAGCGTACGGGAGCGCCCGCGGTTACAGGTATGTCTGGCGCGGGTAGACCGCGTGCGCGCCGGAGACCCGATCAAGGAACAGGTATCCGTCACAGTGGTCGATCTCGTGCTGCAGGGCGCGGGCTTCGAATGCGTCGGTCTCGACGGTCACGTGATCGCCGGAGCCCGGCAGTTGCCCGCTGACCACCAGCCGCGTCGCGCGTTTGACGTCGCCGGTCAAGTCGGGCACCGACATGCAGCCCTCGCGTCCTTTCTCCTTGCGGGTCGCCTCCTCCACCCGCGCGTTGCACAGGACGAAGGTGCCGTGCACCGTACGCGCCTTCGGGTGCCCGGTGACGTCGACGGCGAACACGTGCGCAGCGACGCCGACCTGGCATGCGGCCAGCCCGACGCAGCCGGGCGAGACCCGCATGGTGGCCACCAGGTCGGCAGCGAGGCGCACGGTCTCCGGGGCTTGCGGATCCACGTGGGGCGCGGGCTGCGACAGCACCGCCGCCGGCGCCCGTACGACGGGCAGGACGGTTCCAGGGACGCCGAGGTCGGACTCGACCCAATCGCGAACGCTCACAGGATGTCCGTCTCCTGAGGACGCAGCATGACGTCGACGCCGAGGTCGCGTGCGACCGAACGCAGCCGGGCTGCAACATCGTCTTCATCGGCTGCAGCCGGCAGGTCGACCTCGGCGATCAGGACGTACAGCTCGTCGGTCAACCGAGTGGCGAGGTCGGTGATGTTGCCGCCGGCGTCGGCCACGACCCGCGTGAGCGCGGAGACGATGCCGGGGCGGTCGCCACCGTGCACGGTCAGGACGTAGGGCACCCGACCGGACTCCCCCACGCCGTCATCGGGCGGCACCTCGCGTGCTGACACCTGCAGGCCATCGGCCGTCAACGACGCCAGAGCTTGCTCCACCTCGGCGGGCGCACGGTCACCAGAACAGATGAGCATCATCGCGAAGTGCCCGCGCAACAGTGTCATGGTGGAGTCTTCGAGGTTCAGGCCGAGCGCGGCCAGGCCGCCGGTGGCTTCGGCGATGATGCCCGGGCGATCGGGCCCGATGACGGTGACAGCGATGAGGCTCATGCACTCCATCCAACCGGACGCACCATCGGCATGTCGCTTCGCCCGTCGTCATGGAGCCGTACCGCCAGCATCTGGTCGACACCGATGCGGCCCGCGTCGAACGACACCGCGGAACCAGCCATGTACAGGCGCCACACGCGGGCACGGCCCTCCCCGGCCGAGGAGACGGCGCGGTCCCATCCCGCTTCGAGGTTCATGACCCAATGCCGCAGCGTACGGGCGTAATGCTCACGCAGCGCGTGCACGTCGCGGATCTCGAAGCCCCCTGCCTCGAGCCGGTTCACCACTTCGCCGGTGGTCAGCAGTTCACCGTCGGGGAAGACATACGCGTCGATGAACGTCCGGCGGCCGCGCAACGACGTCGCGCGAGGTGGACGGCCCTTGCGCACGATCTGGTGGTTGAGCAGGCGGCCGCCGGGGCGCAACAGCTCGTGGAGCCGGTCGACGTACGCGGGCCAACTCTGCGCCCCGAGATGCTCGGCCATGCCCACGCTGGCGATCGCGTCGAACGGGCCGTCGACGACGTCGCGCCAGTCGTCGTTGCGGATCTGAACCAGGTCGCCGAGCCCGCTGTCGGCGACGCGACGTTCGGCGTAGTCGGCCTGCGCCGTCGACACCGTCACCCCGACCGCGCGCACGCCGTACTCCCGCGCAGCGTGCAGGACCAGCGAACCCCAGCCGCAGCCCACGTCGAGCAGGCGCATACCGGGCTCGAGGCCCAGCTTGCGGCAGATCAGGTCGTTCTTGTCCCGCTGGGCGTCCTCGAGGGTGTAATCGGGGTCGTCGCCGCGGGTCCAGTACGCGCACGAGTACACCAGCGACGGACCGAGCACGGTTTCGTAGAAGTCGTTGCCGACGTCGTAGTGGTGGCTGACGGCGGCGCGGTCGCGCTTTTTCGAGTGGCGCTCACCGCTGAGGACGGCTTCCTCCGGCGGCGGCTTCAACGGCGGGCCGACCGCGCCGAGAGTCACCGCGACCCGAAGGACCTCGGCGCGTTCGGCAGCGGTCAGTTTCGGCCGGCCGTTCAGCTCCCGCACGGTGTCGTCCAGGCGGCTGAGTGCTTCTTCGAGGTCACCGTCGACGTCGAGCTCGCCGGCCACCCAGCCGCGGGCGAGGCCGATCTCGTCCGGTTGCCACAGCAGCCGGCGAAGCGCCCGGCGGGACCGGACCACCAGGACGGGCCCGTCGCCGGAGCCGGCTTGCGCACCGTCCCAGGTCCGGATGCGCAGCGGCAGCGGGCGCCCCAGCAACCGCTCGATCAACGCGCCGATGCGTCCGGCTGCTCCCGCACTGGACATGACGCCACCTCCGTACACCTGGACGATCACTGTAGCGACGCCCACGGACATGATTCAGACGTTAGCGCCGTCCGGAGGGAACACCACGAGGTTTTCGGCAGCATCACCAGGTGTGTACGGGTGGTGCAGCAGGGAATCGGCAAGTGAACATGATCATTTGACCAAAGTGCGGGAGTCGTCGGTCGCGGCGCGACGGAAGTCCTCACGGGGCATGCTCGTGCGACCGAGCGTGACCACCTCGCGGCGGAACAGCAGCGCCATCGTCCAGTCGACCAGGACGCGAGCCTTGCGGTTGAACGTCGGCATCTTGCTCATGTGGTACGTGCGGTGCATGAACCACGCGGGGAAGCCGCGGACCTTGATGCCGTAGGTGTGCGCCACACCCTTGTACAGGCCGAGGCTGGCGACCGAGCCGATGTACTTGTGCTTGTACGGCTTGGGGAAGCGCCCGTTCATCGCGGCCACGATGTTCTTGGCGAGCAGCTTCGCCTGGCGGACGGCATGCTGGGCGTTCGGGGCGGTCATGACGCCCGGCTCGCCCGCGGTGAGGTCCGGGATCGCCGCGTTGTCGCCGGCGGCCCACGCGTCCTCGAGCCCGTCGATGCGCATCTCGGGCAGGCAGCGCACCCGGCCCTTGTCGTCGAGCGGGAGGTCACTGTTGCGCAGCACCGGGTTCGCCTTGACCCCTGCCGTCCAGACGATGGTGTCGGCGTCGAACGGCTTGCCCTTCGACAGCACGACGTGCCCGTCGACGCACGATTCGAGCCTGGTCTCCAGCCGGATCTCGATGCCGCGCTTGCTCAGCTCCTCGACCGTGTAGACGCCCATCTCGGGGCCCACCTCGGGCAGGATCCGCCCGGTGGCCTCCACCAGCACCCAGCGCATGTCGTGTGGCCCGATCTGCGGGTAGTAGCGGCGGGCGTACTGCGCCATGTTCTCCAGCTCACCGAGGGCTTCCACCCCTGCGAATCCGCCACCGACGAACACGAACGTCAGCGCCCTGCGCCGAACCGCCTCGTCGGTCGTCGACGCTGCCACGTCCAGCCGGTCCAGGACGTGGTTGCGCAGCGCGATCGCTTCCTCGACCTGCTTGAAGCCGATACCGACCTCGGCGAGACCCGGGATGGGCAGCGTCCGCGAGATCGAGCCCAGCGCGACGACGAGGATGTCGTACTCGAGGTCGTACGGCTCGCCCGCCTCGGGGTGGACGTTGACGGTCTTGGTCGCGTGGTGAATCCAGCGGACCTCACCGGTGATGACGTCACAGTGCTTGAGGACCTTGCGCAGCGGCACGACGACGTGTCGCGGTTCCAGCGAGCCGGCTGCCGCCTCGGGCAGGAACGGCTGGTAGGTCATGTAGGAACGCGGATCCACCACCGTGATCCGCGCCCGTCGGCGCAGCCTGCGCTGCAGCCCGAGGGCGGTGTACATGCCGACGTATCCACCGCCGACGACGAGGATGTGCGGCCGGTTGTCGTGACGCGTCATGCCCTTCATGAGGACGATTCTACCGACCTTGTGAACGCATTCACAAGGTGTTTGGACCGTGCGCTCCACCACACCGGCGACCGCGTTCTTGCTGTGCGCTCTCCCGTGGTTCGGTCGCAGGGCCCCGGCAAGCGGTCGTTCTCCGACGCCGGCCCGGCACGGCGCTCGATCCGCCGGCTCGCGAGGCTCGCGGGGAACTTCAGGCGCACCAGGAGAGGCCACCAACCGAACCAATCCCGCAGAGAAGGCCTTTTGGACTCGTCGCCGCAAACAGCCGGGCATGGAATGACGCCCAACAGACCGCCGCTTCTAAGAATCAACTAAGAAGCCCGGCGCTGAAGGCCATTCAGCGACTGATTCCTGGCGCGCCGATGGCAAACTCTCCACGAGTCCCATGCGCAGCAGGAAGGGAAGCGTGCCATGAGGCGATACCCGCGCTTCTGTCCACTGCCGAGGACATGTTCTTTGAACGCTCCATCGCAGAGGAGGAAGTGTCGTGAATAGTCGATCCACGCAGCCGTCTCGGCGGACACTGCTCGGGATGCTGGGAGCAGTCCCGCTCGGGACCGGTGTGGTCCTGACCGGAGCCGGTGTCGGACATGCCGACGATTCCGCGGCCACCGGAACATCCGGAGCTACGGCGGCACATGGCCCGATACCCAAAGGGTTGCGGCCCGGCGGTGAATACGACCAGCTCGTGGCGAAGCTCGCTGATGAGGACACGTTCTCCGGCGTCGTCCGACTGACCCGTCGTGGCAGGCCCGTGCTCGAACGCGCCTACGGCATGGCCAACAAGGCAGAGTCGGTGCCCAACCGGATTGACACCCTGTTCGACCTCGGCTCGATCACCAAGTGCTTCACGGCGGTGGCGGTCATGCAACTCGAACATCAGAACAAGCTCGACCTCCACGAGACCGTCGGAACCTACCTGGATGGTTTCCAGGCCGACGTGGCCGACACCGTCACCGTCCATCAGCTGCTGACGCACACCTCCGGACTGGGTGATTACTCCCAGGCCGAGGATTTCTGGGCGGAGTCACAGAAGTGGAACAGCTTCGACGAGATCTTCGACGGGACCTTGGACGTCATTCGTGGATTGCCCGACCTGGTGGAATTCACGCCGGGGACACAGTGGCGCTACAGCAACACCGGCTTCTTCTTACTCGGCGCGATCGTGCGAGAAGTGAGCGGGCAAGACTACTACGACTACATCAAAGAGCACGTATTCCGCCGGGCCGGCATGAAGCGTTCCGGTTTCTACACCAAGCCCGAGGTCCTCGCCGCTGACGACATCGCCCGCCCCTACTCGGTTGATCGCGAAACCGGCGAACGCATCGACTCGACGACGCTGGAGTATTTCTCGTATGGCGGAACGCCGGCCGGCGGGGCCTACTCCACGGCGGGCGAGTTGTCGACCTTCGTGCAAGCCCTGATGGACGGCCGCACACTGCTGCCAGCCACGTCCGTCGACCTGGCCATCAGCGGCAAGGCGGTCCTGGGGCCGGATGAACGCCCGGAATTGGAGCGGCAGAACTCCTTCTACGGTTACGGGTTCGAGGTGACCACACTCAACGACCAGCGCATTCGCGGCCACTCTGGCGGCAGCACACTGGGCGTGTCGACCATGCTCGATTTCTACCCCGACCTGGACTGGGTGGCGGTGAGCCTCAGCAACTACGCCGATCGTTACTGGCCGATGGTGAATCTGGAACGCGACCTGATCACTCAGCAGTAGCCAACTGACGATCACGGGGACACCACGGGCGCGTCCATGCCCGTAGATCGACGATAGCGGTCACCAGGGCGCAGGGTCTGGCCGATGCGGCAAAGGTGGGCCATCTTCCAGGAGCTGCGCGAGTCGGGGCGAGATCGGCACCTCAAAAAACCGGGCCCTCGCGTGCAACCATCCGCCCGACCCGTGAGTCCTCCTGGATAGAGGGAACGAACGGTTCCCACGATCCACCGAAACCGTCGAAACGAACGGGGAAGTCAGAAACCATGACGAAGCGAAACCGACACGGCAAGCTGCTTTCGGCCACGATCCTCACCGGCGCGACCGTCGCCACGCTCGCTGCCGCTGCAGGCGCGAGCGCTCAGGACGCCGGTACCGACGACTCGCCCGAGCGGCCGGCCGCCTGTGACCCCGCTGACCTGCACCTCGAAGCGAGTCCCGAGCTCCCCGAAGAGAACATCGTCATCGTCAGCGTCACCCGCGCCGCCGGCGACGGTCCGGAGTGCGCCATCGACCGCATCCCCACGGTGACCTTCGCCAACCTCGACGGATCCGCGGAAGCGGTGCCGCCGACCGAGAGCGCACCGTACGCCTTGTCGCCAGGCGAATCCGCCCATGCCGCGATCCGCACCGCGCCGGCCATGGATGACGACGGCGTCGAGGTCGTCCAGTTCATGACGGTCGGCGCGGCCCCGGACCACGAAGGCACCGTGTTCTTCGCCGAGGAACTCGACATGGCCGACCCCGGCATCTACGTCTACGAGCCGATCACGACGTGGTGGCAGACGAGCCAGGACGAGGCTCTGCAGGAACTCTTCGACAACCTGCCCTGACGGGCCGAGCGGGTACTGATGCTTCGGCACCGGCCGAAGCATCAGTACCCCATGATGGAGTGATGAACGACCGGGTCGATGACGAGCGCGGCGCCACGCTGGCCTCCATGGCCAGTGTGCTGGCCGACGCCACCCGCGCGACGTTCTTGGTCGCGTTGCTCGACGGGCGGGCGTGGACGGCCACCGAACTCGCCCGGCACGCCGGCGTCGCGCCGTCGACGGCCACGGCCCATCTCCACCGGCTCCGGAACAGCGGGCTGATCACCGAGGTACGGCAAGGACGGCACCGCTACGTCCGGCTGGCCGATCCAGCGACGGCCGATCTCGTGGAGTCGCTGGTGTCGGCGGCCCCGGACGTCGCCGAACCGGTGCGCTCGCTGTCGGCATCCACCCGGCGTAGGGCACTGGCGTTCGCCCGCACGTGCTACGACCATCTGGCCGGGACGCTCGGCGTCGCCGTCACCGACGCCATGACCGCACGCGGGTTTCTGACCTGGGAAAACGGCTTGGCAGTGACCGACGACGGCGCGCACTGGCTGACCACACTCGACCCACAGGGCTGGCCGCCCGGTCGCGGCCGCGCCCCGGTGCGGCCATGCCTGGATTGGACCGAGCGCCGCTCACACCTCGCCGGAGCAGCCGGCGCCCTGGTGTGCAGGTACGCGATCGACGCCGGCTGGGTGGCCAGGCGGCCCCGCACGCGTGCCGTCACGCTCACCGCGACCGGGCGCCACGCCCTGCGGGAGCACCTCGGCCTCGCCGAGTCCGTCCTGCGGCCGAAGGCCTCAGCCTGATCGCGATCACCGAGTGGCGTGGCCCTTCGCTCGCTCGAACACGTCGTCGAGCATCGCCTCGGTCAGCCGGCCGGTGAAGGTGTTCTGCTGGCTGGGGTGGTAACTGCCGATCACCACGACAGGTCCGGACGACAGCCCGCCCAGTTCGGCCTCTGCGCCGTGCCCGAAGGCCGGGCGCGGACGTGGGACCACGGCACCGGCCGCCGCCAACGTCCGCAGCGCCGCCGACCACGCGAACGAACCGAGGGCGACCACCGCACGCACCGTGGGCAACACCAGCTCCACCTCGCGGTCGAGCCAGGCCGAGCACGCGTCGCGTTCGGCCGGGGTCGGCTTGTTGTCCGGTGGCGCGCAGCGTACTGGCGCCACGATGCGCACGCCGGCCAGTCGCAGGCCGTCCCCGGCGTGCGCGGCGTGCGGGCGGTTGGCCAACCCGGCGCGATGCAGGGCCGCGTAGAGCCAGTCGCCACTGCGATCGCCGGTGAATATCCGCCCGGTCCGATTGCCGCCGTGGGCCGCCGGCGCCAGGCCGACGATGAGCAGCGACGGCCGTGGGTCGCCCCATCCCGGCGTGGGCCGCCCCCAGTAGGGCTGATCGACGAACGACTTGCGTTTGGTCACCGCGACGCGCTCGCGCCATTCGACCAGTCGCGGACAAGCTCGGCACACCGACGACCTGGCCGTGACCTCGCGCAAGCTCGCTCCCTGTGCGAGAGTGCGGACATCGGCGGCGTCGTGAGCCACCGGTGTGGTGGAATCTGCTTCGTCGTCAGGCCAACCGGTCCCCGGCGGAACAGGGCTGGGAAACCAGGCACCGGTGACGGGATGAGCTGCCGGCGACGCAGCGCCAGGGATGCTGGGTTCTCGGGAGGGCACCTGAGTCATTGTGCCGTGCGTTCGTCCGGACCGGGCGACGTCGGCACGGCGGCGGCGACGCAGCGGGTCATAGGACTCTGGCCGTGCCGACCGGGGGCCGGAGAGACTGATCGCCTCTCGGAGACAGGACGTCGCCATGGATACTTGCGCCATGGGCTTGGCCAGGACCTCAGTCCAAGGCGGCGACGGTGAACGATGACCGCACCGCCCGCGTCTGGACGTCCATCACCACCCAGGCGCTGGCTCACGGTGTGGCCCCGGACGCACGGCATGCCTGCTACGCGTGCGCCGAGGCGCTTCAGGCCACCGGCGTCGGCTTGTCACTCAGCTTGACGCGAACGCCGGGCCGAGCACTCCCCGAGCCGGTGATCGCCACGTCACCGATCGCCGAACGCCTCGAGGAGTTGCAGTTCACCCTCGGTGAGGGCCCGTCTCCCGAGGCTGCAGCCCAGGACCGGCCGGTGCTCGTCGCCGATCTGGCCGCCGACGTCAACCAGCGCCGATGGCCGGGGTTCCTGGCCGCGGTCGGTGCGCACGACATTGCGGCGATCTTCGCCTTCCCCGTGTCGTCCGGCGGCGCGCGTGTCGGCGTGTTGACGGTGTATCGCGCCGTGACCGGGAATCTCAGCGGTCCCGAGTTGGCCGACGGCCTCGCCTACGCCGATGCCGTGCTGGTTCTCACCCTCGACCACCACAGTGGCCTCCCGGTGAGCTCCGGCGGCCGGCGCGGCTTCGATCCGGTGGACTTCCGCGCCGAGGTGCACCAGGCGGCCGGGATGGTCAGCGCTCAACTCGGCGTCAGCGTCACGGACGCGCTCAGCCGGCTTCGGGCGTACGCTTATGCCCAAGATCGGCGGTTGGCCGATATTGCGCACGCCGTCGTGTCGCGGCGCTTACGATTCCACCCGGACGGCAGCGTGGGCGCACCCGATGCGGACGACGTAGCCGATACCAACGAAGGCCGAGCGGACGACAGCGACCTGGAGGGACGCGCATGAACACCCTCGACCAGCGCGTGCGCGACACGTTCGTCGACCTGGCCGACACCTTGGTGGACGACTACGACGTCATCGAATTCGTCGAAGGTCTCGCCACGCGCGTCGTCGACCTCCTCGAGATCGGCGCGAGCGGCCTCGTCCTGGCCGATCATCACGGCTCACTCAATCTCGTCGCCGCGTCGAGCGAACGCACCCGGGCGCTCCAGTTGCTGCAGGTCCACAACGCCGAAGGTCCGTGTATCGACTGCTACCGCAGCGGTTCGGTCGTGAGCTGCGACGACCTCTCGACCGCCGACGAACGCTGGCCGAGGTTCGCCCGCGCGGCGCGTTCGGCCGGGTTCGCTTCCGTGCACGCGCTGCCGATGCGGCTGCGGGACACCGTCATCGGCACACTCAACATGTTCGGCCGGCGCTCGGAGCACCTGGACTCCGGCAAGCTCGAACTGGGGCAAGCGCTTGCCGACGTGGCCACCATCGGCATCCTGCACGAGCGCACGCTGCGTCAGCACGAGACTGTCGCCGAGCAACTCCAGGCCGCGTTGAACAGCAGAATCCTCATCGAACAGGCCAAGGGCATCCTCGCCGAGCGACATCGAGTCTCTGTCGCCGACGCTTTCACCGCGCTTCGCGCTCACGCCCGTCATCATCAGCGCAAGCTGCACGACGTTGCGGGGAACGTGGTCGACGGCAGCCTCGACGTCCCTGCCGAACCGAGACCGGCCAGCGGTGCCGTCCCGCCGGCTCGACGACATGGCGACAGTTCGCGCCGTTAACCCTTGACTACGCAACGAGCCCAGCGTAACGTCTCGGGCGTCGAGTAATTACCGCTCTGAGCAGGCTTGATAACGCAGAGTAGGCACTACTGACTTGGTCGCCCTGGACCTCGGCGGCTTTCCACAATCTGTCCTCGCTTCGGGCTCGATTCGCCGTGCGCGGATTGGCCGGAGCAGGTGGAAACCGAGGAGCCCGCGACCATGACGACCATCTCGCGCGAGAACCCATCGCCCACCTGACCGACCCCGGCCGGCCGCCCCGTCGTGGGGTGCGGGTTGCACCAAAACCGGGGGTGCCCGACGTGGTGCGGTCGGCCGGGGTCTTGCCTCGCGGGTCGCCGACAGGGGAGGTGACCCGCCGCGTCGTGGCCGGCCTCGCCTAGATCAGCACTCCGGTGAGCCGGTCGTAGCGCAGCACCGACGTCCGGCTCTCGGATCCGTGGCGAAGATCGTGGATGCGCACGGTCAGCACGCCGACGTGAACACGGTCGGTGGTGCTCACGGCCAGCCATGGCGCGCCGTCACGCAACACCGTCACCTCGTCCAGCAGATCGCCGCCGCGCCCAGCGGCGATGGCGTAGGAAGGCCCGTCGGGCGGGGCGATGTCGATGCCGCCGTCTTCGCGCAGCGTGAAGGTGAGCACGAGGTTCCCCCGGCCGCCGTTGGCATCGCCGATGAAGTCGTACACCGGCGCGGGATCCCCGACGTAATACTTCAGGCGCCCGAGACCCGTGACGTCCATGCCGTTGTAGTAGTTCCGCCCGTCGGCATCCATCCAGAAGTGCGGGTTGTGCGTGGGCGCGCTGAAGTCCGGGCCGGAGTTGTACGAGATGTGCCAGTGCGGCGGGTTGTCCGGGTGTACCGCGTTGTTCGTCTCGAAGCCCATCAGCACGAAGCGATGCCCCTTCGCCGCTGCGGTGTCGACCAACCCGGCTTCCCGGCAGATCAGGTGCGTGGCAACCAGCTGGTGGACGACTGATCGCACCTGGCCCGCGGGCCACGCGACGTCGGCCCAGGGGCCTGCCACGCGGTCGGGGTCGTTGTGCTCGATCCGCCAGTACATGCCCGGCGAGACGTCCGGATGGCTCCACACCTGGATCGTCGGCTGATTGGCATCCAGCGACGGCTGAGTCATGGGCAGCACGAACCGGAAAGCGTCGCGGTCGTGCGGGTCGCGCTCGACGGGCAGGTGTGACTCCTGATGGATCACCGTCTCGACGCGGACGCCCGGCCAGCGCACGGCGATTTCGATCCCGTCGGCGGCGTGCGGTCCCTGCACGAAGGTGTAGTACTCCGCTCGGCTGGCCACGGAGTACTTCTCACCAGGGGTGATCTCGTATCCGGCCGGAAGGGTGATCTCCGGGGTTCCCGGCGGGCCGGGGCGCGCCCGCACCACGCGGAAGGCGGCATACGCGACGTCGTCGGCTGCGGCGAGCCGTGGTACCGCCAGGGTCATGCCGGCAGCACTCGCGCCGGCGAGCAGGGTCCTACGCGTCAGGGGGACGGGCACGGCGACCTCCACAATCATGGACAACGGCCATCAAGGCCACCATGATCGTGGCAACGCGGCACAAACGGCACCCCCTGAGACGATGAACGTCCGGAGGCGGCCTAGCGTGCGCGAGACAGATTCGGGTGTTCGCTGTCGACGACAGCCGTGGCAGGGTGCGTATGCGCGACGGTTCTGACGTCGGCGAGGCTACTGACCACGACGTGGGCGCCGCGTTCGTACATCTCGCCGCCCTGGTCACCGTGCCGGTCCACGCCGATGACGACACCGAACGCGCCGCGCCGTCCCGCCTCGACACCGGTCAGCGAGTCCTCGATCACGACACAGCGCGATACCTGCGCACCGAGCCGGGCGGCGGCCTCTGCGAACAGGCCCGGTTCGGGCTTGGCCGCGATGCGCAGGCGCTCCATGTCGGTACCGTCGACGCGCACGTCGAACAGATCCTCGACATGGGCGGCGCGCAGCATGTCACGGCAATGGCTGCTGGACGAGACCACGGCGGTGAACACGCCGTACCGGCGCAGGTCACGCAGCAGCGCCACCGACGACGGGAACGCGGCGACACCGTACCGGCCGATCTCGGCCACGAACCTGCGGGACTTGTCCTCGGAGAGGGCATCGATGCTGTCTCGGTCCCCGTGCTCGGGTAGCGAGATGCCTCGGGAAGCGAGGAACGAGCGCGCACCCTCGCGCCGCGGCCGGCCGTCGACGTAGGCGATGTAGTCGTGGTGGGCGTCGAAGTCGCGCTGTTCGGTTCCGGTGAGCGCGGTGTGCCTGTGCAGGAAGTTGTCGAACGTCGCTTTCCAGGCGGTCGCATGTGCCCGAGCAGTATCGGTCACCACGCCGTCGGTATCGAATATCGCAGCATCCAGGCGGTCCAGGTACAGCGTGGCTCGGTGACTCATACGCGACCAATCTTGGTGTTCGGGGCGCGGCCGGTGGACGCGGGCCGCAGGGGTGTCTGGTAAAGACCCTGGCCTGTCGCAGGTGAGGTGCGACAGGGGCGGTGGTCCCGGTGAGGAGGTCCAAAGTCCTTCCCAGGGCCCAGCGACACCGAGGGTTCAGTGCGTTCGTCACGTACCCAGAACTCGACCGGATACACGCTTTTCAGGTGAAAGGTGTCCACGCCTGCGCAGGGCGCTCGGTCGGGCGTCGCGCGCCCGTGCTCAGGGAGCCAGACGGAAGGGCGGATAGCGATCGGTGACCAGGACCAAGGCATAGCACAGGACGCGGTTGTGCCAGCGGATCACGCCTTCGATGAAGTTGAACATGCCCCGTGGGTAGCGCCCGGTGAACAAGATCGCGAACCACGCGATGATCACGACGATGAGCGCGGCGATGTCCAGCACCGCCAGGACGATGTAGTGCGGGATGGCCAGGAACCACTTGACCAGCGGGAGCCACCGGTTCAGGTCGGTCGTGGCGTCCGGATGGGCATAGTCGAGGTGGACGGACTGATGCTCGTCCGTGGACGGGTACCGGTCATCCATCAGCGCAAGGTAAGCCGACACCCGGGTGCTGAAGCGCTGCAGTTCCCTGTTCCAGTCGAACCACCAGCGTGGGTACTTCTGCCGGAAGAGGATCATGAGCAGTGGTCCGGCGAACAACAGGCCGCCGGTTCCCGCGGCCACGTACGAGCCGGACTCCGAGGTCCACTGCCAGCTGCCGCCGTTGACGGTGCCCAGCACGATGAGGATGGGGATCGCGGCGAACAGTCGGAAGAACGTGCTCACCCGGTTGAGGTCATGGTCGGGATAGTCGACCGTCAGTTGTACCGGGTAGCCGGGAGGGGTCTGGGTTGAGTCCATGGCACGGTCACGCTCCTTCGACGATCATGCGATCAGACGTCGCTGATGCTAAGGACCTCGTCAGGACTCGACCAGGGTCGTTCGACCAGATCGTCTTCGTACCGCGATGTCGCAAAGTCCCACCCGATCACGCCTGAGCGCGGTGCCCGTCTGGGCCGACGTTGGGCCCGGGTGGTGGGACCTAAGGCCCCTAGGGACCGATCTCCGCCCCACGGACAGTGGGTTCCATGAGCACGTCCACCCCCCACGTTCCGTCTGTGCGCCGTCTGTTGGTCGTGTGCGCCCATCCCTACGACGCCACCTTCGCTCTCGGCGGCGTGATCGCCGCATTCGCCGCCACCGGCTCGTCCATCCGGGTGTTGTGTTTCACGCACGGCCGCCGCCCGGACCCCGGACACCGGCGGCATTTCGCCCGGGCGAGCGAGTTGAGCTCGGCCGCGCGCACGTTGGGCGTGGACGACGTCGTCCTGCTGGACTTTCCGGCCGGCCACCTGGCTGCCATCAACCTGACCATCCTGACCAAGCACGTCGTGGCCGCCGCGACGGGCGCTGAGGCGATCCTCACCGTCGAGGCGACCGGCCGGGACGCACATCCGGACCATCTGCGGGCGATGCACGTGGCTTTCCGTACCGCGATCCGGCAGCGCCTGCCGCTCTACGCGCGCACCGTCGCCGCTCGGCGTGGCGCCGGGTTGAACCACGTCCCCATCCGCGACGTCGACCGTTCTCGGCAGAATGCGGCGATCGCCCACCACCACGACCTGCCCGCCGAAGATGCGCTCGCTCGCTGGCGGATGACCCATCGGCACGAGGAGTCGCTGGTGCTGCTCTCGCTCGGGCAGGCCGGGCGGTCGGCCGGGGTTGTTGCCGTGCGGAGTCACACGACGGGCTCCACCTGACTCCAGGCGATGCCGTCGAGAATGTCGTTTTCGCTGACCAGGACCTCGTCGACGCCGGCCCGTTCGACCAGGCGGCGCAGGATCAGTGCGCCCGCCGCGATGATGTCGACCCGGCCCGGATGCAACGACGGGATCGCCGCGCGTTCGTCATGGCTCGCGGCGAGCAACCGGTCGCTGACGACGCGGATGTCGTCGGCGCAGATCCGGCTGTGGTGAATCACGGTCGAGTCGTAGGCCGGGAGGTCGAGGTGGATGGCCGCGACCGACGTCACTGAACCGGCCAGTCCGATCAGGCTACCGGCTGAGCTGACGGGGACATCGTGCTCGGCGACGTCGATGGCGGCGTCGATGTCGTCGATGGCCGCTGCGACATCTGCGCTGCTCGGCGGGTCGGAGTGAAACCGCCGCTCGGTCAGTCGGACGCTGCCGACGTCCACGCTGCGCGCGGCCAGCAGGTCCCCGGCTCCGACGGCGAGCTCCGTCGACCCGCCGCCGATGTCGGCGACGAGGTACGGCGCAGGGATGGTGGCGGGCAGCAGGCGCGTGGCTCCGGCGAACGACAGTGCCGCTTCCTCATCACCGGTCACGACCTCCGGCTCGACCCCCAGGACGGCACGAACCCCGGCGACGAACTCCGCGCGGTTCGCCGCATCACGCGTCGCGCTGGTGGCGACCATACGGACCCGCTGCGCCCCCAGGTCGTCGATGACCTCGGCGTACGAACGCAAGGCCCGCATGGTGCGGGCCAGCGCCTCCGGCGCCAATCGACCGGTGCGATCGACGTCTTGGCCGAGCCGGACGATCTCGAGCCGGCGGTCGAGGTCGATCTGCGTGTTCGTGACCGGGTCGATGTCGGTGACCAGCAGGCGCACAGAGTTCGTTCCGCAGTCCACGGCGGCCACGCGGGTCACGCGGGCGCCCACTCGCAGGTGGCCGGTGTCCACGTCGGCGCCAGCATCTCGAGGGCACGATCGCCGAGCGGATTGACGCCGGGACCGACGGCCAGGCTGTGTGCCACCAGCACATGCAGGCATTTCACCCGCACGGGCATGCCGCCTGCGGACACGCCCTCGATCTCGGGCACGTGCGCGATCCGCTCCCGCCGTTCCAGGTAGTCGAGGTGCGCCCGGCGGTAGGCGGCGGCCAGATCGTCGTCGGTCTCGAGCTCGGCGGTCAGCTCACGCATCACGCTCTGCGACTCCAGCGTGGACACCTCGGCCACCGCAGCCGGGCACGTCAGGTAGAACAACGTGGGAAACGGCGTACCGTCGGGCAGGCGCGGCTCGGTCTCGATGACCGTGGGATGCCCGCTCCCGCAGCGGTGCACGACCGCCCGGCCGCCTCGCACCGGCCGCCCCAGCTGGAGTCGGACGGTGTCGAGGTCGGCGCGGTCCATCACCGGTACCGTCACTCGCCGTCCTCCGGCTGAGGCGGGGCATCAGCCATCTCGACCGACGTCCACAGCCGCTCGTACCACTCGCCGGCCCCGACCGGCGGCAAGCCGCTGTCGTCGACGGCGGCCTCCTTGTCGGCGTCGGGGTCGGACACCACGACGTAGCCCTGTTCGTCGGGCATGACGAAGTTCAACCGCTCGCGCGCCATGGCCTCGACGTAGGCGGGGTCGTTCCACAACCGCTGCTCGCGCTCCAGCTGTTCGACCGACGACTCGAGCCGGGCGGCCTCCTGCTCCAGCTCGGAGTGCCGCCCGTGCTGCTCGAACCAGGTCCGCAGCGGGTAGGCGTAGGACACCAGCAGGACCGCGAGCACCAGGGCCAGCACAGCTGCCCGGCCGGTGACCGACGGACGGCTCCCGGACTGGCGACTCGCCGGCGGCCCCGGCGGCGGCGTCTTCGCCGAGGTGGCACTCCCTCTGGCCGCGGCGCCGGTGACGCCGGTGCGCGGGCGCTGGCCGCGGCCCGGCCGAGCCGTCGGACGCGTCGACCGATTGGCCGGACGCCGCGTCGTCCCGGCGCTGCCCGAGGGCCGGGCGCCGGAGGCACGACGGGAGGGGGCCATGGTCGTCTGCTCGCCTCCTTACCCGCTGAACCGCGGGAAGGCCTTCGCCCCGGCGTACCGCGCGCCGTCGTCGAGCTCGTCCTCGATACGCAGGAGCTGGTTGTACTTCGCGACTCGCTCGGAGCGGGCCGGAGCCCCGGTCTTGATCTGCCCGGCGTTGGTGGCCACGGCCAGATCAGCGATGGTGGTGTCCTCGGTTTCGCCGGAACGGTGACTGATCATGCAGGTGAACCGCGCGTGGTGGGCCATGGACACCGCATCGAACGTCTCGGTGAGCGAGCCGATCTGGTTGACCTTGACCAGCAGCGAGTTGGCGGAGCGTTCCTTGATGCCCCGCTCCAGGCGCTCGGGGTTGGTGACGAACAGGTCGTCGCCGACGATCTGGATGCGCTCGCCGAGCGCGCCGGTCAGTTCCGCCCACCCGGACCAGTCGTCCTCGGACAGCGGGTCCTCGATGGAGACCAGCGGGTAGTCGGCGACGAGCTGCTCGTAGTACTTGGTGAGTTCCGCTGCCGAGATGGAGTTGCCCTCGAAGGTGTAGCGGCCGTCGGTGAAGAACTCCGTGGAGGCGACGTCGAGTGCCAGCGCCACCTGCGCGCCGGGGGTGTAGCCGGCCTTCTCGATCGCCTGCATGATGAGGTCGAGCGCTTCGCGGTTGCTGGGCAGGTCGGGCGCGAAGCCGCCTTCGTCCCCCAGGCCGGTGGCCAGTCCGCGGTCTTTGAGCACCTTCTTCAGCGTGTGGTAGACCTCAGCGCCCCAGCGCAACGCCTCGCGGTAGGTCTCCGCGCCGATCGGCGCGATCATGAACTCCTGGATGTCGACATTGCTGTCGGCGTGCGAGCCGCCGTTGAGGATGTTCATCATCGGCACCGGCAGCAGGTGGGCGTTGGGCCCGCCGAGGTAGCGGAACAACGGCAGGTCCGCCGACTTGGCGGCGGCCTTCGCCACGGCGAGCGAGACACCCAGGATCGCGTTGGCTCCCAGGCGCGCCTTGTTCGGCGTGCCGTCGAGGTCGATGAGCGCCTGGTCGATCAGCCGCTGATCGCTGGCTTCGTGACCGAGCAGCTCCGGGGCGATCTCGTCCATGACCGCGGTGACGGCCTTCTCGACACCCTTGCCGGCGTAGCGTGCGGCGTCGCCGTCGCGCAGTTCGACGGCCTCGAACGCGCCGGTCGAAGCGCCGGACGGGACGGCTGCACGGGCGATGGTGGTGTCGTCGAGCGCGACCTCGACCTCGACGGTCGGGTTACCCCGGGAGTCGAGGATCTCGCGTGCTCCGACTGCTTCGATCGTGGCCACGTAGTACTCTCCTGCGCTCTGCTGTCGCTGATCATCGTCGGTCGTACGGTCGCTGCAGTGACGACGATGGCGCTGCACACTCGTACGTCCGCAGCCTACCGGGCCGGTCCGCCGCCTGGCGCCACCGACGTGCCCGATCCGCGTGAGCTGTTCACGACGGCGGCGCGAACAGGTCGTCGCCGGCCTCGAGCCGTTCGCGCAGCTGCGCCAGTCGCGCGTCGTCCCATTCGACGTCGGGATCGGGCTCCAGGAAGGTCAAGGTCAAGCTGGTGACGCCGAGGGCGGGTAGCGACCAGGCGCCCTGCTGGCCGAACAACTCGCCGCGGACCCGTTCAGCCGTCACGTCGGGGGTGGCGAAGCTTTCGATGATCAGCCCGATCATCACGGCTTTGCCCAGCCGGGCGATGGTGGCGAACGTCGTGCCGCTGTCCGGGCGCGGGCGCAACCCCAACAGCCCCGCGATGACGCTGTAGTTGTACGCGACCCGCTCGGTCAGTGCCTGCTCCGACGCGGCGAGCGAGGCGCGCAGGTCGTCGCGCAGCTTGCCTTCGGGCAGGCTGACCAGCGTCATCGTCAGGGCCAGGTACGTGCGCCATTGGTTGGAGTACTGGTCTTCCAGGAAATCCGCCAAGGCGGCCTCACTGGCCAGGTCCACGACGAGCTGACGCCGGCCCTCGGGCGTGCGCAGTTCGTCGAACCGGCCCAGCAGGACCCGTCGGACCGCCTCGTTACCCACGTCGTGACCGGCCTGCGTGGCCTCGTGGACGCTGCCGGCCAGTTCGAGCAGCAGATCACCCAAGAACATGTCCTTGTGCGGCCAGCGCCGATACACCGCACTGCGCGAGACACCCGCTTCGCGGATGACGTCTTCCATGCGCACGTGCTCCAGGCTCACGGTGAGGCCGGCTTCGGTGAGGGCTTTCGCGGCGGTCTGCAGCATCCGTCGTTCGGTTTCGACATCGGACAACCGCGGCCGGCGCCGGCCGATGCTGCCGACGGCCGGCGTGTCGGCAGGCGGGAGGTCAGAAGTCATTGACTCCTCCATTTGAGATATGGTGTTTCAAGTTTTAAGCTTCAATTACTGCCATCGTATCGAACGTATTGGAGTTCACCCATGACCGTCTCCGCCCCTCCACGCACGCTCGCGCCGGTCCAGCGCAAGACGCTGGCCACGATGGCGATCGGACTGGTCCTGAACGTGCTCGCCGCCGCGGCGGCCGTGGCGTTCGACGCCAGCGGCCGGCTGTCGGACCACTTGCACGACGTCTACGACGGCTACGCCGAGGTTCCCGCCTCCGGCGTCATCGTGGGCTACCTGGTCGGGCTCGGCGTGCTCGGCGTCGTGTGCTGGTCGTGGATGATGTGGGCCGTCGCGCGCGGCAAGCGGTGGGCACCGCTGGTCTCCATTGTCCTGTTCGTGCTCGCCACCGGGATCGCCCTGACGAACCTCTTCGTCCAGGAATACGGCAGCCCGATCGTGCCCTCAGCGCTCGGCGCGGCCGGTTTGCTGCCGTGCGTGGCCGGCCTGGTGGCGGTGGTCCTGGCGCGACGTCTGCCGCGCTGACCCGGCGTGCAGCCAGGCCGCGCAGAACGTCCGGTGCTCCGACTGCTCGTCGCGTAACCCGGCCTGCCACAGAACGTCCTGCTCGAGGACCACGAACCGGTCGGCGAGGTCGTCGAGCACCAGTCGCGCCACCGTCGACTTGCCCGTTCCGCTCGGGCCGGTCACGCAGAACAACGGCGACCGCACGAACGGGTTCGGGTGTGCGCAGGCGGGGCAGCGAACGGCCGGACCGGCCACGACGGTGACGTCGTCGCAACGCTCGCTGCAACGCGCACAGACCAGGAGGTTCACCCGGGCTGGAGGGGGTCAGTCGAAGAGCTGGTCGAAAATGCTCTTGCGGCGCTTGCGCCCGTTCGGACGCGGCGAGTCACGATAGCCGCCGAAGCCGCCCCGGAACGGTGCCGGGCTGTCCGGGCGGGCGCGATATGGGGCCGCCGGGGGCACCACGAGGTTTTCTGCTGCATCACGAGGCGTGCACGGGTGGTGTGACAGGGAATTGCCAAGTGAACATGATCATTTCGAAGCGTGTTCGGCGGAGCGGACGGCGGCGATGTAGCGCCGGGTGGCGTCGCGCAGCGCCTGCTCGGCGTCGATGCCGCGTTCGCGGGCGGCAGCGACCATCGCCAGCAGCACATCACCGACAGCGGCTGCGTCGCCGGCGGCTGCGTCTTCTTCGGTTGGTAGGTCGACGTTGGGCACGGGCACGTCGAGTCCCGCCTTGGCCGCTCGGTGCAGCACCTTGCCGGCCAGTGAGAGCGCGGGCTGGGCCAGCGGCACGCCGTCGACCGCGGACTCTCGCTGTTTCTCGGCCCGCTTCAGGACCTCCCATCGGTCCTTCACGTCGTCGGCGGTGGGCGCCTCGGCGTCGGCGAACACGTGCGGGTGCCGGCGGACGAGCTTGGCGGTGATACCCGCGGCGACGTCGTCGATCGACCAGGCCGCCGACTCGCGTTCCTCGGCGATCCGGGCGTGGAACATGACCTGCAAGAGCAGGTCGCCGAGCTCTTCGCGCAGGTCGTCGTCATCGCCGGACTCGATCGCCTCGAGCGTCTCGTAGGTCTCCTCCAACAGGTACGTCGCCAGGCTGCGATGGGTCTGCTCGGCATCCCAAGGGCACCCGCCCGGCGAGCGCAATCGATCCATCACCGCGACGAGGTCGAGCAGCCGGGCACCCGGCAGGTCGTGCGATCCGGTCACCACGTCGACTTCCGGCGCTCGCGCACCCCGGGCGCCGGCTTCGGTACGCGCCGACGACACCAGCTCGTCGTCGCCGTCAGGGCTGAGCAGCCAGACGAGCGAGCCGCCGGCGGCGGCGTCGAGCAACGTGCTCGCCTGCACCGGCTCGTCGACGACGCGAACGTCGACACCGGCCGCGCGCAACGCCGACACCTGCGGATGATCCGTCCCGGCCCACACGACGCTGTCGCGCAGGGCCGCCCACGCGGTCGCACTGAGCAACCCGGGCGCGACCCGGGGGCTCGTGGCCAGCAGCGTCAGCCGACCACGCTGCGCGGGCCGTGGTGTCACTGCGGCGGCGTGGGCTCAGGCAGTTCGCCCGGGTTCGCGGTCTCACCGCTGACGGGCTTGGAGATCGAGCCGCTGTCGGCGGTGACGGCGAGCTGGTCGCCCCAGCTGCCGTAGCGGGGGTTGACCTTGATGCCGAGCTCCTCGCCGATCTCGATGAGCCGCTCGGTCAGCGCGTTCTGGTCGCCGCCGTTCTCGGCCAGGTAGGCCTCGGCGATCAACTGGTCGGTGAGCCCGGCGCGGAAGGCCTCCTCGGTGTAGCCGTTCTGCGCCAGCAGCGGGCCGAGGTCGCCTTCCGGGTTCTGCGCCTCGAACTGCTCGATGGCGTCGTCGATCTGGGCCCCGGTGATCTCGATGCCTTCCTCGGCGGCCAGTTGCTCGAAGATCTGGTGCTGGATGTGCCTGGTGAGCAGGTCACGCTGGAATCCCGCGATGCCGCCAGCGGCCTGGACGTCGAAGCCCTCGAGCGCCTGGGCCTGCTCGACCTGCTCGTGCAGCTCAGACACGGTCAGGCGGTCGTCGCCGATGACGGCGGCCGCGCCCACCTGGTCGGAGTCGCAAGCCGACAGCGCGACGGCCGCGGCCAACGCCAGTGCTGCGGGCATGATTCGGCGAGTGGTCGACACAGTGATCCTCTTCGTCAGATGTTCCGCCGGGCGCATCTTACCCAGCCCGACTTCCAGCGGCGCTGGCGACCTCCGCCCCGGGCGAGTGTGCCAGGACGTCGTCGATCACCTGCCGCGCCCACGCGAGCAGTTCGACGCCACGCAGCGGCGAGCCACCGATGCTGGCCGTCGCCGGCCGCGGCACCAGCACGGTCCCGACCGCGGCCTTGACCACGCTCTTCGGATACACCCGATTCAGCCGCACCCGTTGCCAGTCCGCCAGCTCGATCTGTGCGAACCGGACGAAGTTGCCCTGCAGCGTCACCTCGGTCAGCCCGGCTCGCCGGGCGTGGGCGCGGAAGCGCGCGACCTCGATCAGGTTGCGCACCGGCTCCGGCAGCTCACCGTAGCGGTCTTCGAGCTCGTCGCGCACCGCCTCGACCGCGTCCTCGTCGGTCGCCTCGGACAGCCGGCGGTAGGCCTCCAACCGCAACCGCTCACTGGCGACGAAGTCGTGTGGGATGTGCGCGTCGACCGGCAGCTCGATCCGCACGTCCTGCACCTGTTCGTCCTGGTCGCCGCGGTATTCGGCCACGGCCTCGCCGACCAGGCGCACGTAGAGGTCGAAGCCGACGTCGGCGATGTGCCCGGACTGCTCGCCCCCGAGCAGGTTGCCCGCGCCGCGGATCTCGAGGTCTTTCATCGCCACCTGCATACCGGCGCCGAGGTCGGAGTGCTGGGCGATGGTGGCCAGGCGTTCGTGTGCCTCCTCGGTGAGCGGGGTCTCGCGCGGGTAGAAAAAGTAGGCGTAAGCGCGTTCGCGGCCGCGACCGACCCGTCCGCGTAGCTGGTGCAGCTGCGACAGGCCGAGCCGTTCGGACCGGTCGACGATGAGCGTGTTGGCGTTGGAGATGTCGAGGCCGGTCTCGACGATGGTGGTGCACACCAGGACGTCGACCTCACGCTGCCAGAAGCTGTTGATGACCTGTTCGAGCGTGTGCTCGCCCATCTGTCCGTGGGCCACGGCCACGCGCGCCTCGGGGACGATGTCACGCAGGTGTGCTGCCGCCTTCTCGATGGTGTCGACCCGGTTGTGCACGAAGAAGACCTGGCCGTCGCGCATGAGCTCACGCCGGATGGCCGCACCGACCTGCTTCTCGTCGTAGCCGCCCACGTACGTGAGTACCGGGTGGCGCTCCTCGGGCGGGGTGGTGATGACCGACATGTCTCGGATGCCGGTGATGGACATCTCGAGCGTGCGCGGGATGGGGGTGGCCGACATCGTGAGGACGTCGACGTTGGCCCGCAGGTGCTTGAGCTTCTCTTTGTGCTCGACGCCGAAGCGCTGCTCCTCGTCGACGATCAACAGGCCGAGGTTCTTGAACCGGACGTCACCGGTGATCAGGCGGTGCGTGCCGATGACGACGTCGATGGTGCCGTCGGCCAGACCCTGGATCGTCTCCGCGGCTTCGGCGTCGGACTGGAACCGCGACAGCGCCCGCACCTTGATGGGGAACGGCGCGAACCGCTCGGCGAACGTGGTGAAGTGCTGCTGGACCAGGAGGGTGGTGGGCACGAGGACGCCGACCTGCTTACCGTCCTGGACGGCCTTGAACGCCGCCCGCACCGCGATCTCGGTCTTGCCGTACCCGACGTCGCCGCAGATGACGCGGTCCATCGGCACCGAGCGCTCCATGTCGCGCTTGACCTCGTCGATGGTCGACAGTTGGTCGACGGTCTCGACGTAGGGAAAGGCGTCCTCGAGCTCGGCTTGCCACGGCGTGTCGGGGCCGAAGGCGTGGCCGGGCGCGGCCTGGCGCGCTGCGTAGAGTTTGATCAACTCCGCGGCGATCTCCTTGACCGCCTTGCGCGCGCGGCCCTTGCGCTTGGCCCAGTCGCTACCGCCGATGCGGTCGAGGCTCGGCACGTCGCCGCCGACGTACTTGGTCACCTGATCGAGCTGGTCGGTCGGGACGAAGAGCCGGTCGGCGGGCTGGCCCCGCTTGCTCGGCGCGTACTCGACGACGAGGTATTCGCGGGTGGCGCCGTGGATCGTCCGGCTGGTCATCTCGACATAGCGACCCACGCCGTGTTGGTCGTGCACGATGTGGTCGCCCGGCTTGAGCTGCAGCGGATCGACCTGGTTGCGCCGCCGGCTCGGCATCCGCGCCGCGCCCTTGGTGGAGACGCGCTGGCCGGTGACGTCGTCCTCGGTCAGCACGGCCAGCCCGGCCGCCTGCGCCACGAATCCGTGGGCGAGCGTGCCGGTGGTGACGTGCACGACACCGGGCTCCGGGGGTTCGCTGAGGTCGTCGGTGAACCGGGCCGGGACCTCGGACTCGCCGAGCATCTCGACCACCCGCCCCGCGGTGCCCTGCCCGCCGGTGACGAGGACGGCCCGGCCGCCCGTGGCCAGCCAGCCGGACAGGTCAGTCACCGCGCGGCCGGTGTCGCCGCGGTACGTCTCGGCCGGGCGGGCGTCGATCTGGCGGCTCTCGACGGCGCCGGCATGCACCATGTCGTCGCCGAGGTCGACGGCGTAGAGGTCGGCGTCGAGGTCCACCGGTTCGCGCTTGGCCGGTTCAGCGTTACCGGCGGCCGCGGCGTCCAGGCTGAACGAGCTCAGGCTCCACCAGCGCAGCCCCTGCCGGAGCGCTTGTGACCGGACGTCACCGAGCGTGCGGTACGCCGCGGCGCCGAGGTCGATGGGCGACGTTCCGCCTCCGGCCGCGGCAGCCCACGACGCGTCGAGGAACTCTTGGCTGGTGGAAACGAGGTCGTGCGCTCGCGTACGCACCCGCTCGGGGTCGCAGACCAGCACCTGCGTCCCCTCGGGCAACAGGTCGATCAGCATCTCCATCCGGTCGACCAGGACCGGGGCGAGCGACTCCATGCCCTCGACGGCGATGCCCGCGGCGATCTTGTCGAGCATCTCGGCGAGCTCGGGCAGTTCGCTGGACAGTTTCGCCGCTCGCTCGCGCACGTCGTCGGTGAGCAGCAGCTCGCGGCACGGCGGTGCCCACAAGCCCGACTCGACGAGGTCGGTGGAGCGCTGGTCGGCGACGGTGAACCAGCGGATCTCGTCGACGGTGTCACCCCAGAAGTCGACCCGGACCGGGTGTTCTTCAGTCGGCGGGAACACGTCGACGATGCCGCCGCGCACGGCGAACTCACCTCGGCGCTCGACGAGGTCGACCCGGGTGTACGCCGCAGCCGCGAGCTGGTCGACGACGTCGTCGAGGCTGATCTCGTCCCCCACGCGCAGCCGTACCGGACGCAGCTCGCCCAACCCGGCGACCTGCGGCTGCAACACGCTACGCACCGGCGCGACGACCACCTTCACGCGCTCGGCGTCGTTCTCGGGGTGCACCAGACGGCGCAGCACCGCCAACCGGCGCCCGACGGTGTCGCTGCGCGGCGACAGCCGCTCGTGCGGCAGCGTCTCCCACGCCGGGTACTCCACCACGCTGTCGGCCGGCAGCAGGCAGCGCAGCCCTTCGACGAGGTCTTCGGTCTCGCGCCCCGTCGCGGTGACGGCGAGGACCGGCCGGTCGGCACCCACCGTGGCATCGGCGATGGCGGAGACCACGAACGGGCGCAGGGCCGGTGGTGCGGTGAGGTCGAGGCTGTCGAGTGCGCCGGTGCGTGCGTCGTCGACGGCCGAGCGCAGCACGGGGTCGCCGCCGTCGCCGAGCAACGTGTGAAGGAGACCGAACAGAGTCATGCTCTTCCTGACGTGGGCACACGAACTTGCCCCCGAACCGGCACGGAGCGGGGGTGGTAACTGTCAAAGTTTACGCCTGCGCACCGACAGCTTTCTGCATCGTCGACGTCGACCGGGGTTCGAGCGGCACGCGGCGGCAGCATCCGAACGCGTCGTCGCAGCAATCAGCCGGCTCAGATCACCACGGCTAGACGGAGACGACCTCGACCAGGCCGTCCACTCCGGCTAGGTCGTCAGCGTTACGCGTGTAAAGGCGTGCAGAATGCGCGTACGCGGTGGCAGCAATCAGCAAGTCGAACACACGAGCCCGCGGTTGCCGACCGGCTTCGACGACCGCTGCGGCTAACGTCCCGTAGGCGGCCGCGACCGCGTCATCGACGGGCAACGCGTCGAACGTCCGTTGAAGACCACTCAAGCGTCGAAGCCGCTCCGCTCGCGCGGCGGTGTCACGGGCCACCAGAACACCGAAGTGCAACTCGGCCAACGTGGCACTGCTGATCGCCAGTTCTCCGTCCAGCCTTGGCACGTCTGTCGCGACGACGATGCTGGTGTCGAGGATCGCCCTCATTCCGCCGTCCACGGATCGCGCACCTGGTGGTCGATCAGGTCTCGATCGGCCTCCCAGTCACGATCGACTTCTCCGCGGAAGAGCTCCGCCACGTCCTCGAATCTCCGCCAGGTGCGCGGAACGATCGGCACCAACCGCGCACTCGGCCGTCCGGCGACCGTGATGGTCACTTCCTCGCCCGCTTGAACACGCCGCACCAAATCGGACGCCTCTTGACGCAATTCACGCAATCCGACCGTGGTCATGCACCCAGCGTAGCACAAGTGCTACCTGCGCAGCACGCGCCCGGCGCGGGCCTGCGTCGCCTCGCCACCGTCCAGCGCGACTTCGCCGGCGACCAGTACCGTGTCGATGCCCGCGGCCAGCTGCCACGGCTCGGCGAAGGTCGACCGGTCGGCCACGGTGTCGGGGTCGAACACGACGATGTCGGCCACGGCGCCGTCGGCCAGGACACCGCGGTCGCGCAGCCCAAGCCGCGAGGCCGGCAGCGACGTCATCTTGCGCACCGCCTCAGGCAGGGTCAGCACGCCGAGCTCGCGCACGTAGTGGCCGAGCACGCGCGGGAACGTGCCGAAACTGCGCGGGTGCGGGCGCCCGGTGCCGTGTGGGCGCAGCACCCAGCCGTCGCTGGCGACCGCGACACGAGGGTGGCGCAGGACGGTGACGACGTCGTCCTCGCTCATCCCGTGATTGACCACGGCCACTGACGCGTCGTGCGACTCGAGCACGCGCAGCACCGCTTCCGCCGCGTCCACGCCGTCGGCGCGCGCGACGTCGGCGATGCTGGTACCCACGGCGTCGGCGTAACGGCCTGGTCCGAGCTCGGCCAGGACGACGTCAGCACCGTCCAGGCCCGCGCCGTCGCGCAACTCCTGCAGCAGCTTGTCGCGT
>JAJYTA010000244.1 GCA_021793295.1 Actinomycetes bacterium | reverse complement strand
ATCAATATCGAGATCCTCACCGGCGATGCCGACCAGGCGCGCGAGGCGATCCAGGACCACTACGTCGGCATCGAGTCAAAGCTCACCGAAGCCGAACCCGCTGAGGCGGCGACGAGGGAGAAGCCCTGACCGTGATACTGCCGAGTTGACCTCAACCCCGCTACAGGTATCAGACTGCTCGTGCACGACGGCCATGTCGTCCCAGCGCGAACGATAGAGGTAATCATGAGCGAGCAACCCGCCGACCCCTACGCCGTGCCGTTCGGAGCCGTCCGAGTCGCCCGCCGGTCGAACCAGTACGAGCAAGCCGTCGAGTTCTACCGGGACGTGGTGAGGTTGCCGCTGGTGCACTACGCCGAAACCGGGGTTGACGGGCACGGGTGCGCGATCTTCGCGCTGCAGGGCGCCTCGGCGACGTTCGAGCTCATCCCGGCCCGCGAGCAGGTGACCGTCGACCGGCACGATCAACTGGTGCTGTACTTCCCAGGCGCACCAGAACGCGACGTCGTGGCCGACCGGCTCGCCGAGCACGGCTACCAGGCGGTCGACCAGAACCGGTACTGGTCGCTCAATGGTGCCGTCACCGTCCTCGACCCGGACGGCCGCGAAGTCGTCCTGGCACCCTGGGTTTTCGGCACCGAGCCGCCGCCGATGCGCCGGCAGGCGACCAACGCGCCCGCCTGAGCCCACGCCCTCGCCCAGGCAGTAGTAGTTGCGGCGGTCTTGTCGGTGTGATGCTGTAGAAACACCACCATGACCGTTCGCGCGACCACCAGCACGCACGCCGTCCTGCGCCCGCAGGAGTTCGCGGCCGTGGTCGATCTGCGCCGCTACCCGGTGCACGCGAGGTTGTCCCGGCAGGTCGAGCGGTGTTGGTCGGTGCATTGGGACCTGCGCGGCCGCGCCCCGTACACGGCGCGAAACATCCCCCACCCCTGCGTCAACATCACCGTGACCTCCGACTCCGCCGCGCACGTTCACGGCGTGTTCACCACGACGTCCACCCAGGTCCTCCGCGACTCCGGCTGGGCCTTCGGCGTCAAGTTCCGCCCCGGCGGGTTCCACGGGTTCGCCGGAGCCTCGGTGACTGCGCTCACCGACCGTGCCGTGCCGCTGTCCGAGTTCGTCGGTCCCGAGGCTGATCAGCTGGCTGAATCCGTGGTGGCGGCAGCCTCGGACCATCAGCGCCGCCAGCTCCTCGAGTCCTTCGTTCGCGCCCGGCTTCCGGCACCGGAGGAGCCGCTCGGGCTCGTCACCGACATCGTCGCCACCATGTTGGAAGACCGTTCCATCACCCACGTCCACCACGTCGGCGCTCGATTCGGCCTGTCGGTTCGCACCCTGCAACGTCTGTTCCACCGCTACGTCGGCGTCGGCCCGAAGTGGGTGATCCGCCGCTACCGCCTGCAGGACGTCGCCGACTTGCTGGCCCGCGGTGATGTCGTCGACCTGTCTGCGCTGGCGCTCGAACTCGGGTTCTTCGACCAGGCTCATCTGTCCCGCGACTTCAGCGCGCTGGTCGGCACGACCCCCACCGAGTACGCGCGCGCCTGCAAGGCAGCCGCCGAGACCGCCCCGGCGCCGCCCACGGACGTCGTGTCCGCGGACGACGCCGGCACGTCAGGTGTTCCGCTTGACCCATCCCATCGCCGACGTCGCCAGGAACAGCACGGCGCCGATGATGAACAGCCAGAACAAGCCCTTGATCACCAGGCCGATGACCGAGATCACCAGCCAGGCCACGAGCAGGAACACGATGATGCGCCACATGCGATCAGTATGGCATCGCGTTAGCGGCTCATCTGGTCGTGAATCGCTGCTGCCGCATCACCGCGCGCCCAGGACGTGCTCCACCGCAAGCTGGTTGAGGCGCACGACGCCGTAGCCCTGCGCCCCCGCTGCGTCGGCGTCGAAGTCCTCGAACGCGGATCGGTCGGCCAACAGTTCCTTGTAGCTCTCCCCCGGTGCCAGGGTCGGCTGAGCCATGTCGCGCACCTTGGCGGCCGCCATCGCCTCGGCGACCTCGGGGTCGGCGCGAAACGCCGCGGCGCGTTCCTTCAGCAGCAGGTACGTCTTCATGTTCGCCGCCGCGGAGTCCCACACGCCGTCGATGTCCTCGGTGCGCAACGGCTTGTAGTCGAAGTGACGTGGTCCGTCGTACCGCGGCCCTCCGCCCACCGGGCCGTGCTCGAGCAGGTCGACCAGGAAGAACGCATTGAGCAGGTCGCCGTGACCGAAGACCAGGTCCTGGTCGTATTTCACGCCACGCTGGCCGTTGAGGTCGATGTGGAACAACTTGCCCTGCCACAGCGCTTGCGCGATGCCGTGCACGAAGTTCAGCCCGGCCATCTGCTCGTGGCCGACCTCCGGGTTGAGCCCGACCATGTCGGCGTGCTCCAGCGAGGAGATGAAGGCCAGCGCATGCCCGACGGTCGGCAGCAGAATGTCGCCGCGCGGCTCGTTCGGCTTCGGCTCCAGGGCCAGACGCAACCCATAGTCGTTGTCGACGATGTATTGCGCGATGAGGTCCACGCCTTCGCGGTAACGCTCCAGCGCTGCCACCACGTCCTTGGCGGCATCGGATTCCGAACCTTCCCGTCCGCCCCACATGACATACGTCGACGCGCCCAGCTGTGCGGCCAGATCGACGTTGCGCAGGACTTTTCGCAGGGCGAAGCGGCGCACATCGCGGTCGTTGCTGGTCAGGCCCCCGTCCTTGAACACCGGGTGGGTGAACAGGTTGGTGGTGACCATCGGCACCACCAGGCCTGTCTCGCGTAGCGCCTCGGTGAAGCGGTCGATCTGTCGGTCGCGTTCGGCGTCGCTCGAGCCGAACGGGACCAGGTCGTCATCGTGGAACGTCACGCCGTACGCCCCCAGCTCTGACAGCCGCCGGACTGATTCGACCGGATCCAGAGCCGGCCGGGTCGCGTCCCCGAACGGGTCCTGCGCTCTCCAGCCGACGGTCCACAATCCGAACGAGAAACGGTCCGAACGCGAGGGTTCGATCGCCATGGTGCTGACCTCCGAGTAGTCGGCGACGGTTGGCTGTCGAGACGTACCGGAGCACCATCCTCCTACTGGTGTGCCCGAGACCACCAGCCGGGGGAGCGCTTTGATCGCCGAACTGGCGTCCAGCACCGTCGAACGGTCGGCGGGCCGGCACCATCACCCCGGATCGTCGTAGAACACCCGCTCGAAGACGGCGCGAGCCTGCCGGGTGGCGCGGTGGTGGTCGTCGAGAAAGATCGTCGTCTCCCCCACCCCGTATCCCAGCAGCTGCGACACCGAGGCCAGCGTCTGCGGATCCTTCGGGATCATGTCCGACGGCCGGCCGGTGACGAGGACGATGGCGTTTCGCACCGCCGAAGCCCTCCGCCATGCGGTGACGAGGACCCGGCGGTCCGCTGCGCGCAGCAACCCCGCGTCGACCGCGGCGTCGAGGGCTTCGACCGTCGACGTGGTGCGCAACGACGGCACCGCCGAGGCATGGCGCAGCTGCAGCAACTGCGCGCACCACTCCACGTCGGTGAGCCCGCCCGGGCCCAGTTTGAGGTGCGTCGACGGGTCGGCTCCACGCGGTAGTCGCTCAGACTCCACTCGCGCCTTGATGCGACGGACCTCTCGCACCTGGTCCTGCGTGAGACCGCCGGTCGGCCAGCGCAGCGGGTCGATCAGCGCCGCGAACCGCCGCTGCAGTTCTGCGTCTCCGCAACACGGCGCGGCCCGCAGCAGTGCCTGACGTTCCCAGACCTCGCTCCATCGCTCGTAATAGGCGGCATACGACGCCAAGGTCCGGACCAACGGTCCTTGTCGTCCCTCGGGACGCAACGCCGCGTCGACGGTCAGCGACGGCTCCGGCGACGGCAACGCCAGCAGCCGGGTCATCTCGTTGGCCACCGCCAGCGCAGCGTCGGCCGCCTCCTCCTCGTCCGCGTCGGGCCGGGGAGAATGGACGAACAGCACGTCGGCGTCGGAGGCGTAGCCCATCTCGCGCCCGCCCAGGCGGCCCATGGCCACCACCGCCAGTCGAGTCGGCAGCGCCGTACCCCGGCTGGCCTCGACCGATCGGATCGCCGCAGACATCGCACCGGCGAGGGTGGCCTCGGCGATGGCGGTCAGCCCGGCGCCGACCTCGTCGACCTCGATCTCGCCCACCAGATCGGCGACGGTCACCCGGAACAGCTCCCGCCGCCGCATCGCCCGGACGACGCCGATGGCGGCCGTGGGGTCGTCGTGGCGCTGCACCCCGGCGATGACCTCGCGTTCCAGCGGTTCGCGTTCCCGCGGGCGAAGTTCGGCGTTGTTGCCGAGCATCGCCACCGACTCCGGAGCTCGCAGCAGCAACTCGGTCGCGTAGCGCCCCGACGCCAGGACTCGGGCCATCCGTTCGGCGGCGGCCCCGTCGTCACGCAGCATGCGCAGATACCACGGCGACGTACCGAGCGCGTCGCTGACCTGGCGGAACCCGGCCAGCCCGGTGTCGGGTTCCGGTGCGTCGGCGAACCATCCCAGCAGGACCGGCAGCAAGGTGCGCTGGATGGCGGCCCGACGGGACACGCCGGTGGTGAGAGCTTCGATGTGTCGCAGCGCGCCGGCCGGGTCGGTGTAGCCGAGAGCTTGCAGGCGGGCCAGCGCCGCGGTGGGGCTCAGCTTGGCTTCGTCGCCGGGCAACTGGGCCACGGCGGACAACAGTGGCCGGTAGAACAGCTTCTCGTGCAGTCGGCGGACCTCACGCGCCTGCTGCCGCCACGTTTGCACCAATTCCTCGGCGCGCGGCATCGACAGCGAGCGCGCCACCGCCCGCAACTGGTCGTCGGACTCCGGCACGACGTGGGTTCGGCGCAGGTTGCGCAGCTGGATCCGATGCTCGAAGGTTCGCAGGAACCGATAGGCCTCGTCGAGCACTGCGCCGTCCGCACGCCCGACGTAGCCGCCCTGCGTCAACGCTGCCAGCGCTTCCAGCGTCGACGGACTGCGTAACGTCTCGTCAGCGCGGCCGTGCACCAACTGCAGCAGCTGCACCGCGAACTCCACGTCGCGCAACCCGCCGGGCCCGAGCTTGAGTTGCCGGTCTGCTTCGGCCGGCCGGATGTGATCTTCCACCCGCCGCCGCATCGC
>JAJYTA010000243.1 GCA_021793295.1 Actinomycetes bacterium | reverse complement strand
ACGCCTCGACCGAACCTGACCGGCAGCGCCCTTGTCCACTTCTGGAGGGTTATCCACGCTTCCGGCGAGCGCGAAGGGTGGAGAACCCTCCAGAAGTCGCGCCGCGCGGACGGATTCGCCGGCGCCTTCTAACGGTCCATGCCCGTCGTGATGGCGTCGATGACGCGAGGGCGCAGCTCGGTGACGTTGATGATCGCGTCGACCGAGCCGACGTCGACCGCACGCTGGATGCTGTGCACGCGGTCGAACTCCGCGGCGACCTCGGCGAGCTTCTCCGCCCGGACGGCCGCCTGCACCTCGGCGACCCGGGCGCTCAGCGCCGCCCGCTCGGCGCCACCGGCCGCCGAGAGCTGCGTGTGCAGCTTGGCCACCCGCGGGTCGGTCGCGGTGCGGTTGTTCACCTCGCCGGAGAACACGACGGCAGCCGCTGGGGCACCGCCGAGCACGGAGGCGAACGAACCCTCCAACGCCAAGACGGTCATGTTCGGGTTGAGCGCCTTGGAGAACACGACGAACGCGCCGCCGTGATACCGCGAGATGACGCAGAACACGATGGGGCCGTCGAAGTTGACGATGGCGCGCCCGATCTCCGCGCCGTACTCCAGCTGGAGCTTGCGCATCGACTCCGGCGAGCCGTCGAACCCGGACAGGTTCGCCAGCACCACGACCGCCCGGTTGCCCGAGGCGGCGTTGATCGCTCGTGCGATCTTCTTCGACGACCGCGGGAACAGCGTGCCCGCGGTGTAGGTGTCCGGGCCGTCGGTGGGCGGGAAGCCCCGGCGTGGCACCGGCCGCGACTCGATGCCGATCAGGCAGACCGGCCAGCCGCCGATGTGCGCATCGTGGACCGCGGCGGTCTCCGCGTCGGCCATCCCCGCCCAGCGCTCGAGCATCGGATGGTCCTGGTCGCTCACCGCACGCATCACCGTGCGGATGTCGAACGGCTTCTTGCGGTCCGGGTTGTGCTCGGCGGAGAAGATCTGACCGACGGTCGTGAAGTCACTACCATCGACGACGTGCGGGAACACGGAGACGTCGCGCTCGATCGGGTCGTCGGTGCCGGCACGCCGGGCCGTCGACTCGCCGGGCACGACGTAGGCGTGGTCGTAGTGCGACATCAAGACGTCGCGGGCCGCCGCCAGGTTCGGGGCCCAATACTGCGCTTGCCCGTTGGGTCCCATGACGCGGTCGTAGCCGCCGATGCCGAAGTTGTCCTCGGCCGACACGCCGCCGGAGAAGTCCAGCGACTGCTTGCCGGTGAGCACCATGGCCGAGTCCGGCGTCATCACCAGGATGCCCTTGGTGTGCATGAGCATGGTCGCCTCGGCGTTCCAGTACGGCTGGGCGCCGACGGTGATCCCTGCGACCACGACATTGATCTCGCCACCGGCCTGGGTGAACATGACGATGCGCTTGAGCGCGGCGGCGACCCAGTCCATGTTCTCGGTACCGGAGGTCATCGAGATTCGCGCCCCGGCGGACAACGCGAACCACTCCACCGGCACCTGCATCCGTTCGGCGAGGTCCAGAGCGGCGATCACCCGTGAGCACTCCGGCTGCGAGAGCGCACCCATCGACTTCGTGGGGTCGCCGAGCAACACGACCCGGGTGATGCCTTCGGGGTGCCGCTCGGTGGGCGTGGTGACGACGCCCGCGACGATCGCCGCGGAGTTCAGCCCCTTCGGCCGGTCCACCGGCACGAGCGGGCTGACGTCCAACGTGGCCCGGGTAGCCGCCGACTCGGCGGCCTCGTCGAGGTCGTACTCGACGAAGGTGCCCTGCGGCCCGGCGAGCAGGCCGGTCAACTCGTACGGGTAGACGTTGCCGCGGCGGGCCGCGCGCAGCACCTTCTGCCGATAGCCGTCCAGCGGGCGCACCGGCTCCGTGGACGGTTCGCCGACCTCCAGGTGCGGGCCGTGGCCCGGGTCGAGCGTGATCCGCACCGCCGCCTCGGCCAGCTCACCCGCCGCGTTGCGCTGGCGGGCCACGAACTGGACCTCCTCGAGCCCCGCGCCGGCCGTCGTCGGCAAGATGCGCTGGACCAGCGCATTCAGCTCGTCCATCGACAGTTCCGTCGACGGCCAGACGTACATCATGATCCGGTTGGTTTCGAACCGCTTGTTGTGCGGTTGCTGCGCCTGGACGTTGCGAATCGCGTCGAGACCGGCGGTGATCGCGTCCTCGACGGCGGGCAGCGCGACCAGCCGGCCGTCGGCCTCGCGTAGCGGGGTCAGGTCGCGCACCTGGCCCATCGCGATGAGCCGCTCGTCGTCCGGGTTGCTGCGGGCCACCGCCTTGAACAGGTAGATCTCCTCGTCGGCCGACGGCAGCCGGGTGAGATCGAACTCGCGCAGGCGCTGCAACTGCAGGCGCTTGGCCAGCTGCGGGTGCAGGCCGCGGATCAGCCGGTCCTCGGCGAAGGTGGTCGAGTCCGCGCCGTCCGGGCGGAAGGTGAAGTGGTGGTGCATCACCGCACCGCTGGTCCCGGCGACGGTGGTGGTGATGCGGCGAACGGCGGCAGGCAGTGGATGCTCGGCGATCAGCTCGCCGAGCCGCTGCGCCATCGCGTCGGCGTCAGGCTGGTCTTCCCACGTCAGATAGAGGTCGGCGACCAGGCCGCGCTCGGCGAGGCCGGTGGTGAACGTCGTCAGCGCGGCGACGGCGCCAGGCAGGTCGGTGATGTCGACCGCGGTGGTCACCACCCGCGTCGCGCCCTTCGCACCAGCATGCTCGGCGGTGACGAACCGGTAGCCCGCCGCCTCCTGCACGCCGACCTGGGACAGCTCGCGGTTGCCGTAGTAGCGCCGGGTCAGGACCTCCAGCAACGGCGCGTGGTCGCGCCCGGGGCGGCCGATGCGCTGACCGACCAACCGGACCAGCGGCTCGGAGCTGACCACCATGGCCTGGATCCGCTCGTCGCGATCCGGAGCGTCCGGGTAGCGGTCCAGGTAGCGCAGCTCGTCGCGCACCGCGGCGTAGACCTCGGCGCGGTTCCGGCGCAGCAGTGGCTGAGCGAACCAGCGGAAGACGACGCCGCGCGCCAGGTCGGAGACTTTCGGGAACCGGACCTGGGTGGCTTCGACCAGGTGCTCCAGCGTGCGCCCGGCGCGCTCGCGCAGTGCCTCCACCGGCGGTGCATCGGTCAGCCACTGCCGCAGGAGCTCTGAAACCACGGCCACGTCGGTGCCCATGCGCTGTTGTGCGAGGAAGATCCGGAAGACCGCGGCCTCCAGCTCCGGCGTGCGGTCGAGACTGGTGACACCGTAATGAGCGAGCACCGTGGCGAGCTTCTCGCGGAAGCTCTCCGTGACGCCGGCGCGGTCGACGTCCAGGCTCTGCAGATAGCTGTGGAAGTATTCGCGCGGGCTGTGCACCGGGCTGTCCGGCTCGGCGTCGATCTCGCTGCCCGGCCGGTTCCGGCTGAGCTCGGACAGATCCGCGAACACCCCGAGCAGGTCGAGCTCCCCCTCCAGCGGGTGCTCGCGCAGTTCGGCCCGCGCGGCGAGGTAGGCCGACACCACCTGCTGGTGGTCGTGCTCGTCCACGTCGAAGCCGAGGAGCAGGCTGCGCAGGTCCTGCAGGCCGCGCTCGACGTGCTCGGCCGCCGATACCCCACGGGGCTGAGCGGGGAACTCGACGTCGACGGAGCCGTCGGCGGCCGACTGAGCGTCGTCGGTGCCCGTGTCAGCCAACGGCTCCAGCCGCATCAGCGGCGCACCGGTCTCCACCTGGCTGCCCACCGACACCGGGCATTCCCGGACCCGGGCGCGAACCGGCGCGCGCAGCGCCGTCTCCATCTTCATGCTCTCCAGCACCATGATCGTCGCGCCCGCTTCGACCTCGTCGCCGGCCGCGACCGGAATGGCGACCACCAGCGCGGGAGCCGGCGAGCGAACCACGCCGCCCTCGTCGCGGCTGACCCGGTGCGCGACGCCGTCGATCTCGACCAGGTGAACCGCCCCGTGCGCGGCGGACATCAGCCGGAACCGGCAGCCGTTGACGGTGATCCGCCCGCTGTGCCGGTCGAACCGCTCCACGTCGACGTCGGCCGTGCCCACGCCGGCGATGCCGATGCGGAAGCGCTGGTGGCCGACTTTGGCCACCTGGACCCGGTACCCGACACCACGCAGCTTGAAGTCCAGCGGGCGGGCGGCGTCGTGCTGCACCTGGGGTCGGCCACCGTGCGCGGTGGCCAGCAGTCGTTGCCGGCTGAGTTCCTCTTCGTCCTGGTAGGCCTCGATCGCTGCTGCAGCCAGGGCGACGGCGGAATGCCGATGGTTGGTCAGGCGGCCCTCGGCGCGGGCCCGGTCGATCCAGCCGGTGTCGGCGCTGGCGTCGGCGACCTCGGGCTGGTCGAGCAGGTCGAGCACGAAGCTCTTGTTGGTGATGCCGCCTTCGATGATCACCGTGGTATCGGCCATGGCCCGACGCAGCCGGGCCAGCGCCTGGTCGCGGTCGCGGCCGGAGGCGATGATCTTCGCGATCATCGAGTCGAAGTCGGCCGGAATGGTGTCGCCCTCGCTGAACCCGGTGTCCACCCGGATACCAGGCCCGGTGGGCAGGGCCAGACCGGCGATCCGGCCCGGCGCCGGCGCGAAGTCGCGATCCGGGTCCTCGGCGTTGAGCCGGGCCTCGATGGCGTGCCCGCTCTCGGCCGGCCGGTCCCCGTCCAGCGTGCCTCCGGCGGCCACGTGCAGCTGCAGCCGGACCAGGTCGGTGCCGGTGGTGACCTCGGTGATCGGGTGCTCGACCTGGAGCCGGGTGTTGACCTCGAGAAACGCGAACAGTTTCTCGTCCGGGTGGTACAGGAACTCCACGGTGCACGCGCCGCGATAGCCGACAGCCAGCGCCAGGCGCTCGGCCGACGCTTTCAGCTCCGCGCTCTGCTCGCTGGTCAAGACCGGCGACGCCGACTCCTCGATGATCTTCTGGTTGCGCCGCTGCACCGAGCAGTCCCGCACACCCAGCGCCCAGGCCGTGCCCTGCCCGTCGGCGATGACCTGGACCTCGACGTGCCGGGCGCCGGTGACCAGGCGCTCCAGGAAAACCACGCCGGAGCCGAAGGCGCGCAGCGCCTCCTGGCTGGTGCGCTCGAACGCCTCGGTCAGTTCGTCCGCCGAGGCCACCAT
>JAJYTA010000242.1 GCA_021793295.1 Actinomycetes bacterium | reverse complement strand
GTTGGCGCCGTAGACGGCGACGAACGCCGCGGCGACGACGACCATGCCGGCGACCGCGAGCGCGTGGTGTTGGAGTACCGGGCCGCCGACGTCGCCGGGAACGTCAGCGGAATGCGGCAGTTCGACGTGCCGCCGGGCCTCCGAATCGCCCGCCGGGTTCGCCGGCGCGAGCGGTGCGTTGATCAGCGGTAATCCTCGATCAGGCTCGCGCCCATGGCCTTGGCCCGGTTGGCGGCGTCGAGATCGCCGCTGAGCGCGCCGATGATCGAGCCCTTCACGAGAATGTGCCACGACTGGGCGAACTCCGCGGGAGATCGCAGCCCGGCGAGCTCCGCGCGGCGTTTGATCACCTCGCGCAGGTGGTTCAGCCGTTCGATGCTGGCCTGACCGAGCGGGTGGTCTCGGCCCATCTCGACGAGGACCGTGACGAACGAGATGCCGTCGAAGGCGTCACTGCGGAACCACTCGTCCAGCACGTCGAAGATCGCGAGCAGGCGTTCCTCGGGGGTCTCGCCACGTGCCTGCGAGCCTTCCTCGATCAACCCGCGGATCCATTCTTCCTCGCGGCGATCGAGAAAGGCGAGGACGAGATCGTCCTTGGAGGGGAAGTGCTTGTAGAACGTCGCTTTCGCGACGCTGGAACGCTCGATCACTTCGTCCACGCCTACCCCGCGTACGCCCCGGCGCGCGAACAGGTCGTAGCTGGCGGACAGAATCCGCTCTCGGGCGCTCGGCGTCGCTCCTGGGGTGTCCCGTGCTGGCATCGGCGCACACTCTACTCGGTTGACATCATGATTGAACCAGGATAGACAGAACTGTCTGTACAAGAAAACAGACAGGTCTGTACACTCTTGGATTGTGAGAAGCATGGCACACGGATATGCGTCGCAGCTCGCCACGGTCGCCACCGACCTTTTTGGCGAGGTCTCGCCCGAACGTGCTGCTACGGGGGTTGTTGATCACGCACTGAGGTTGACCGACGGTGAGTGTGGCGCGGTGACGGTCACCAGCGCACGCAGCAAGCCATCGGTCATGGGCGCATCGAGTCCCGAAGCAGAGAAGGCCGACCAGCTCCAACTCGAGTACGGCGAAGGTGCATCGAGGGAGGCCATGGTGGCCGAGGGGACCGTGGTGGTCGACGACGCCGAGACGGATGGCCGCTGGCCCCGGTGGCAGGAGAGCATCGTCGGTCTCGGCTTCCGCAGCGCGATGGCGGTCCGGCTGGCCACGAAGCAGGCGCCGCTGGGCACGCTGAGCCTGTATGCGAAGGGAGTCGGCGCTTTCAGCAACACCGCCGTCGACATCGCCCGCGTATATGCAGTTCACGCCTCCATGGCCGTCGCGTCGGCGAAGCATGCCAGTGGCCTGCGCCAGGCCATCGATGCTCGCCACGCGATCGGGCAGGCCCAGGGCATCTTGATGGAGCGCCACGGGCTGGGCGGCGATCAGGCCTTTGCGACTCTACGGCAGCGCGCCCGTGACCAGAAGGTCTCGTTGAGCGAGTACGCCGTCATGGTCATCAACAGCCGGGGATTCTCTCCGCTGGGCTGAGGTCGTGCGCCGGTCGCTCCGTTGAACTGCGTCGACGCGCGGGATCAGGATTCAGGCCTTACCCATTAATCATACTGATTAAGAAGGGTATCGTGGGCGGATGCAGTTCGACGTCCCGATGGCCATCGGCGCCTTCCTCGTCGCGATCGTCGTCGGCATGACCGGCATGGGTGGCGGTGCGTTGATGACGCCGATGTTGGTGACCTTCTTCGGCGTGCCGCCGCTGACCGCGGTGTCGAGTGACCTCGTGGCCGCGGCGGTGATGAAGCCGGTCGGCAGCGTCGTCCACCTGCGGCGGGGCACCGTGAACCTGAGCCTGGTGGGCTGGCTGTGCGTGGGTTCGGTGCCCAGTGCATTCTGCGGCGTGCTCATCGCCCGTGCCCTCGGTGACGGTGCGGACGTCCAGGCCGTCATCAAGACGGCGTTGGGTGTGGCGCTGCTGATCGCCGCGGCCGGGTTGGCCGTCCGCGGCTATCTGGCCCTGGTGGACCGCGCCGCCCACCGGACGTCGGACCGGCGAACCGCAGCTCCGGGTGAGCCGGCGGCGTTGGCCGCGCCGCACGTCAAGGCGCGCCCGGCGCCGACGGTGGTGGTCGGTGTCGTCGGGGGCCTGGTGGTCGGGATGTCCTCGGTCGGATCCGGATCGCTGATGATCGTAGCCATGCTGGCGCTGTACCCGATGCTTCGGGCCAACCAGCTCGTCGGAACCGACTTGGTGCAGGCTGTGCCGCTCGTGGTGGCGGCCGCGCTGGGTCACATCCTGTTCGGCGACTTCCACATCGACGTCACTGCGGCGCTGCTGGTCGGCTCGATTCCCGGCGTTTATCTGGGTTCCTTGGTCTCGTCGCGCGCGCCCGGTGGCCTGGTCCGCCGCGTTCTCGCCTTCGTCCTGCTCGCCTCGGCGCTGAACATGTTCGGCCTGTCCAACGCGGCGGTGCTGTGGACGTTGGGTGCGGCCCTGGTGGCCGTCTCGGTGACGTGGATGCTGCTGCGCCGACGGCACGGCCTGCCGGCGGTACGTCGCCCTGGTGAGGCCGACCTCGCGCAGCCGGCCCACTCGAGCGCGGACTGAGTCCGGCCGGTCGCGCGCACTGTCAGCCCGGTCGCGCCCCGGGCTCCGAACGCACCGCCAGCATCCTGCGGTATTCGCGCGGGCTCACACCCTTCAGAGCTCGAAAGCGGCGGTTGAAGTTGGCCAGGTTCTGGTAGCCGCTGCGGATCGCGATGTCGGAGATCGCCAGGTCCGACTCACCCAACAGCCGGCAGGCCGTGGCGATGCGCAGTTCGGTGAGGTAGTCGGTGAACGTCCGCCCGAAGGTGCGCCGGAAGAAGCGGCTGAACGCTGACGGCGTCAGATGCGCGACGGCGGCGGCCCCGGCGAGTTCGACCGGCCCGGTGTGTGCCTCGGCGAGGTAGGCGTGGACCGCATCGGCGCGGTCGCGTCCGGCGGCACTGACCGGGCGTTTCGTCGCCGTCGTCGTCAGCGTGCGAAGCCCAGGCGCTTCGGCGAGGCGCGCGAGTAGCCGAACGAAGCCGAGGGTACGTTCGGCGGCCGGGCCGGTCGCCAGGTCGTGTAGGGCAGCGGCCAGCGCGGGCCCGGCCGTGAGATTCAGCCCCCGGGAAGCGGCGTCGACCAGGTCGTGCAGCGTGGTGAACTCCGGGCGGCGCAGGAACTCCGAGCCGAGAAAGTCGCGCCGGAAGTGGATGACGATGGCCGCGTGCTCGTCGTGCCCCGGGGCCGAGGCGTAGGAATGTGGCAGCTCGCTCCCGATCAGCGTGAGGTCGCCGGCCTGATAGTTCTCGACGCTGTCGCCGACGATGCGGGTCCCGCTGCCCTCGGTGATCAGCGTCAGCTCGATCTCGGGGTGAAAGTGCCACTGCGCCCCGAACCGCGGAGCTCTGCGCGCGTGGTAGCGCCATGAGATGTCCTGCGGGCGGTCGATGTGCTCGAGTGCGGGCTGCATGGAGTCCTGATCGTACTGAGCTTGCCCTTGATTCTCGATCTCGTCCCGGACTGCGGCAGGAAAGTATCAGAACCGGTCATCTGAAGCGTCGCGGTCGATCAAGCCTGCGGGCCACGATGGGGCGACGTGCCACGCACCCCCAGGATGTGCCACCTCGGAGAGGAGATTCGGTATGAACACGATCAGCAGTGCCCCCGCGCCCGCCGGTGAGGTCGACGTCGACCGACCCTACGAGCTCGACCCGGCGACCCCCGCCCGGTTCGAACGCGACGGCTTCGTCCGCCTGCCCGGAGTGCTGACACCGGCGACCATCGCGCATTTCGAGCCGGAGATCACTGCCAAGCTCATCGAACTCAACACCATGCACCTGCCGATGTCCGAACGCGCGACCAGCCAGAAGGCATTCCTCCAGGTCACGAACCTCTGGCAGCACAGCGACCTGGTGCGCCGATTCGTGCTGTCGCAGAAGCTGGGCCGGATCGCGGCGGAACTGATGGGTGTGGACGGCGTGCGCCTGTATCACGACCAGGCGCTGTACAAGGAGCCCGACGGCGGCATCACGCCGTGGCACGCCGACCAGTACTACTGGCCGCTCAACTCCGATCGCACCTGTACCGTCTGGGTGCCCCTGCAGCCCACCCCGGCCACGATGGGACCGCTGGAGTTTGCCGTGGGCAGCCAGAACGTCGACTTCGGGCGCGATCTGCCGATCAGTGACGAGTCCGAGGCCACGGTGCAGAAGGCGCTGCGCGAACGTGATTTCGAGGTGTCCGCCGAGCCGTACGACCTGGGCGACGTCAGCTATCACAGCGGGTGGACGTTCCACCGTGCCGGCCCGAACACCACGCAGTCACCGCGACGCGTGATGACCATCATCTTCATCGACGCCGACATCACCGTCGCGCCCCCGGCGGACCACCAGCGCGCAGACCTGGACGCGTTCATGCCCGGCATCGAGCCCGGACAGGTGCCCGACACGCCGCTCAACCCGGTGATCTACCGCCGCTGACGGGCACGCGGCCTGGCCTCAGGTCACGCCCCGGGCCGGGGGAGCGACTCGTGTGCCGCGACGACCTTGACGATCGCGGCCGCGATCTGGCGGGTCTGCTCCTCGGTGCCGAGCAGGTAGCGCTGCGGCAGCCAGATGGTGTCGGTGCAGACCTGCTCGGCCACGGGCAGCTCCGTCCTCGGGTAGGGCTGGCCGAGACGTCCGGTGAGCTCGGTGATCTCACGGTCGAGCGCTTCGTGGCGGTGCAGCGGGACGTAGCCGCTGGACGCGGCCCGAAGCCCTTCGGCGGCCAGCGCCGAGACGACGGCGTCGCGGGTACCAGCGACTCCCAGGGCCGGTACGCGGAACATGAACAGGTGGCGTCCGTGGGCGGTCACCGCCGGGTCCGGTGGCGCGACCTGAATGCCGTCGGCCTCGCCGAGCAGGTCGGTCAGGATGGTGGCGTTGTGCTCGCGCGTCTGCTGCTGGTGGGGGTGGCGGGTCAGCTGAGCGCGAAGGATCGCGGCCTGGAACTCGGTCAGGCGCAGGTTGTAGCCCACCGTGGTGTGCTGGTACCAACCACCGCCGGGCACCCGCCCGACGTTGACCAGCGAGTACAGCGCCTGGGCCAGGTC
>JAJYTA010000046.1 GCA_021793295.1 Actinomycetes bacterium | reverse complement strand
ATCTTCGGCTGGCTGTCGTCCCCGCTCACCCCAGACCGCACTTGGCACCTTCGTCGCAGCTCAGAAGTCATGTGGCCGATTCGCGAATCAGCCGTTCGGGGGAGGTTGGTGACGACGGGTTCACCGACCCCGCCCGCGGTGAACCACTCAGTGATGTCCGGCGTCGCGGTGACGGTTCACGGCGTACGCGGCGATCCCACCGGCGAGCACCATGGCCGCCCCCAGGATCAGCAACTGGTTCTGCGCCGCGCCGGTATCCGCCAGAACATCCTGATGACGCTGGTCAGCGCCGTACTCACTACTACCTACAGTCGATTCGTCGGCCGTAGCAGGAAGGCTCAGCCACATGCCGAAGGCGAGAATCGGCACCAGCGCGAATCCGAGCACCCATACCGGAACTCGCCACCGACGCAAGAACTTCGTGTCTGCCATGCCCGCTCCTCACCCTGGCCCGAAAGTGCCGGTCACACTTCACAAGCAGCGACCACCCGGAACACGCAATGAAGATTCGACGATATCGCCAAACCGACCAGCCGCCAAGGCTTGTCACGTCGGTCGGTGACATTCAGTCAGGAACGTTGACAACTATTACCCGGGTCGTGGTCACCGCCTCAGACATCGGTGCGGTACTTCACGACCTTGGCCGGCACTCCCCCGGCCACCGCGAGATCCGGAATCACGCCTCGAACCACGGCGTGCGCCGCCAGCACACATCCGTGCCCGACCTCGGCGCCGCGCAACACACTGACCTTCGTTCCCAACCAGCAGTCAGGTCCGATGCGTACTGGCGAGGTGACGATGCCCTGGTCCTTGATCGGGATGTCGAGATCGGCGAAGCGATGATCGAAATCCGTCACGTACACGCCGTCGGCCACCAGGGTCGCAGCACCGATCTCGACGTTCAGATAGCACGTCACCGTGTCGTGGCAGCCCAACACCACCTTGTCACCGACGCGAAGCGTTCCCTCATGGGCCATCAGCCGGGTGTGGTCGCCGACGTGGACCCAGCGGCCGAGCACGACGCGCCCGTACCCCGGACGTCCGCGCACGGTCACCCCACGTCCCAGGAACACCATGCCCTCGGTCACGACCTCGGGGTGCAGCAGCCGCAACCGCAGCAGCCGCGCGTACCGAACGAGGTACCACGGGGTCCACGCCCGGTGCCGCAGCACCCAGCCCAGGCTGGCCGGCGTCAGGTAGCGCGCCTGGCGCGGATCGCGCCGCCGTCGGAACCTGCCCCGCACAACAGCCCCAGCCGGTCCCGGGCTACGACGCCGCCGGGCGCAGCCCGGTGATCGAGACGTTGTAGAACAGCTCGTCCGGCACCACGTGGTCGAGCACCCGGTCGACGGCGCACAGCCGCAACCAGCTCTGATAGGCGAAACTCGCCCACCGCCAGCCCAGCCGGTCCGGGTTCAACGCGTGCTCCAGCGTTCGCACCGGCCAGCCGAACCACGCAGCCGTCAGCTCCTCGGTCACCGTCTCGACCTCGCTCAGCCCGGCACGCCGCGCGGTCGCCGCCAGCTCGCCCGGGTCGAACGTGTGCAGGTCGACCACGGCCTCCAGCGCGGCCGCACGCGACGACTCGTCGAGCTCTTCGCGCGGGCGGGCCCAGCGCTTCTCCAACGGCGGCAGATGGGTCACCCGCGTCGCCGCCCACCACGTCGCACGAGACAGCGCCCGCGCGATGCGGTCGCCGTAGCGCGTGGGCTCCCCGCAGATCACCACCCGGCCGCCAGGGCGCAGGACGCGCAGCATCTCGCGGAAGGCGAGTTCGACGTCGGGGATGTGGTGGATGACCGCATGGCCGACGACGATGTCGAACGTGGCGTCGTCGTACGGCAGCTCCTCGGCGTCGGCGACCCGTCCCTCGACCTCGAACCCGAGCTGGCGGGCGTTGCGCTGGGCGGCTTCGACCATGCCGGGCGACAGGTCGGTGACGCAGATCTCGTCGAGGACACCGCCGAGCCGGAGGTTCAGCGAGAAGAAGCCGGTCCCCGCCCCCACCTCGAGCGCCCGCCCGTAGGGCAGGCCGGGCTCGCCGGCCACGGCGGTGAACCGGTCACGCGCGTACGTCACGCACCGCTCGTCGAACGAGATCGACCACTTGTCGTCGTAGGTGTCGGCCTCCCAGTCGTGGTAGAGCACCTGGGCGAGCTTGGTGTCGTGCCACGCCCGTTCGATGTCGTCGTCGCTCACCAGCTCAGCGCCCCTCGAACCGGGCATGACCGGGACCGTTCTCGACGAACGACGTCATCCCGGTGGTGCGATCGGCGGTGGCGAACAGACTGGCGAAGTGCTGCCGCTCGATCGCCAGGCCGGTGTCGAGGTCGACCTCGAGGCCGCGGTCGATGCACTCCTTGGCCGCGCGCAGCGCGTAGGCCGGGCCGTCGGCGAACTTCGCCGCCCAGTCCCGGGCGGCCGGATACACGTCGTCGGGCAGGACGGTGCGGTCGACCAGACCGATGGACAGCGCCTCGTCGGCCGGGACGAACCGTCCGGTGAAGATCAGCTCCTTCGCCCGCGACGGCCCGACCAACCGGGACAGGCGCTGGGTGCCCCCGGCGCCGGGAATGACGCCGAGCAGGATCTCGGGCTGGCCGAGCGTGGCGTTGTCCGCCGCGATGCGTATGTCACAGGCCAGTGCGAGCTCACATCCACCGCCCAAGGCGTACCCGGAGATCGCGGCGACGGTGGGCTTGGGGATGCGGGCCACCGCAGTGAACGCGGCCTGCAACGCTGTCGAGCGGTCGACCATGTCGGTGTAGGACCACTGCGCCATCTCTTTGACGTCGGCGCCCGCCGCGAACACCTTGTCGCCGCCGTAGACCACCACGGCCCGCACGTCGGCACGCTCACTCACCTCGTTCGCCGCAGCGAGCAGGCCGTCTTGCATCTGCGCGTCCAAGGCGTTCATGGGCGGGCGGTCGAGCCTGATCGTCGCGACGCGTTCCTCGACGTCGAGCCGGATATGTGGATGTTCGAACACCTTCGCCCCCATCTCGGATCTGCGACGCTGCCGTCACCTTAGCCGGGTGGCCGGCCACGGTGTCGGTGGAGTAGGACACAATGCCCCGGGTGAGCGAGTCGACTGTTCCCTGGCCCGGGCACTGGACCCCGCTCGGGGCCACCTACGGCGCCGAGTCGACCAATTTCGCGCTGTGGGCGCCGGACGCCGAACGCGTCGAAGTGTGCCTGTTCGACGGCGACGGCGATGGTGAGACCGAGACACGACACACCTTGATCAACCGGACCTTCGACGTGTGGCACGGCCGGGTGCCTGGCGTGCGGCCGGGTACCCGTTACGGCTTCCGCGTCCACGGGCCGTGGGATCCCGCGGCCGGGTTGCGGTTCAACCCGGCCAAACTGCTGGTCGACCCCTACGCTCGCGCCGTCGATGGTGACCTCGTGGCGCACCCGGCCGTGTTCGGCCACCTTCGGCCGTCGCTGGAGGCCGGCGGTGATCCCAGCGTGCGCGACGACCGCGACTCCGCCCCGTACGTCCCCAAGTCCGTGGTCGTCGACGACACCGGGTTCGACTGGGGCGGCGACACCGCGCCTCGCGTGCCGTGGGCCGAGACCGTGCTCTACGAGGCGCACGTGCGCGGATTCACCAAGCGCCATCCCGACATCCCCGACGAACTACGTGGCACGTATGCCGGATTGGCTCACCCCGCCGCCATCGAGCACCTCACCCGGCTCGGCGTCACCACCGTCGAGCTGATGCCGGTGCACCAGTTCGTCAGCGAGCCCGACCTCCAGCACCGCGGCCTGGTCAACTACTGGGGCTACAATTCCCTGGCCTTCTTCGCCCCGCACAACGCCTACGCCGCCACCGGCACCCGAGGTGAGCAGGTATCCGAGTTCAAGTCGATGGTCCGGGCCCTGCACGAGGCCGGCCTCGAAGTCATCATCGACGTCGTCTACAACCACACCGCCGAGCAGGGCGAGGGCGGGCCCACCCTGGCCTATCGCGGCATCGCCAACGACGCCTACTACCACCTCGACCCTGACGACCCGTCGAGCTACGCCGACTACACCGGCACCGGTAACACCTTCCGGGTGGCACACCCTGCCGTACTGGGCCTGGTCATGGACTCGCTGCGGTACTGGGTGGGCGAGATGCACGTCGACGGTTTCCGCTTCGACCTCGCCTCGGCCCTGGCTCGCTCGATGCACGACGTCGACATGCTCGGATCGTTCATGACGGTCATCAATCAGGACCCCATGCTGCGCGAGGCGAAGCTGATCGCCGAGCCGTGGGACGTCGGGCCGGGCGGTTACCAGGTGGGCGAGTTCCCGCACCTGTGGACCGAGTGGAACGACCGCTACCGCAACACCGTGCGCGACTTCTGGCGAGGGATGTCCGGCGGGGTCCACGATCTGGCCTACCGGTTGTCCGGGTCGTCGGACCTGTACGCCGACGACGGCCGCCGGCCGTACTCGTCGATCAATTTCGTCACCGCGCACGACGGCTTCACCATGCGCGACCTGGTCTCCTACGATCACAAGCACAACGAGGCCAACGGTGAAGACAACCGCGACGGCACCGACGACAACCGGTCCTGGAACCATGGCCTGGAAGGTGCCGCCGGTGACGACGACCCGGCCGTCGCCGAGCTGCGCAAGCGGCAGATCCGCAACTTCATGGCCACGTTGTTGCTGTCCACGGGCGTCCCCATGATCACCGCCGGTGACGAGATGTGCCGCACGCAGCACGGCAACAACAACGCCTACTGCCTCGACGACGAGACCACCTGGCTGGACTGGTCGCTGCGGGAGTCCTGCGCCGACCTGTTGGAGTACGTACGCCGGCTGCTGCGCCTGCGCGCCGAGCATCCCGTGGTGCGCCAGCGCCGCTTCTTCGAAGGTGTCCCCCTGGTCGATGGCGGCCGCAAGGACATCGCGTGGTTCGCCCCCTCCGGCGCCGAGATGACCGACGCCGACTGGCACGACGACTCACGCCAGACCTTGGGCATGTTCCTCAACGGTCACGGCATCCGCTCGCGCGGGCCGCACGGCGAGCCGATCGTCGACGACTCGTTCCTGCTCTGGCTGCACGCAGGCGCCGACGACGCCGGCATCACGTTGCCGACCGGCATGTGGCCAAGCGCCTACGAGGTCGTCCTCGACACCGCCGACCGGCACGCCCCCGGCAAGCAGGTCACCCACGGCGAGACCGTCACGATGCTCGGGCGCAGCACCCTGCTCCTGCGCGCGCTCGACTGACGCCGCCCACGTATCAACCTGCCACGAGGTAGGCCGCCTCGATCTCGCGCAGAACGTTCGCCGCGTCGCCCCGGATTCGAGCCGGTGCCACCGGCAGCACGCGCCAGCCCAGAGCGGCGTACGTGGCGCGGCGTTCTTCGGTGCGCTGGGGCGCATCGCCGAACCCGTGCCAGCTACGCGAATCGACCTCGACGACGAGCCGCGCTTCGGGCCAGCACGCGTCCGGCACGATGCCCCGAGCGCCGGGGAGCCGTTGATTCCACCGGGGTTCCGGCAGCACCGTGCTACGGCGGATCAGATCGCGCAGCTCGCATTCCGGCGCCGACCGGCACCCGGCGTCGATGTCGGCCATCGCCTCCCGCATCAGAGCGCCGCCACGACGCGGAGCGGCCCGCACGTGCTCACGCAATGAGGTGAGCGAAACGATCCGGCGCTGAACGACCTCGCACATCAGCGCCCGCGTGTTGCGCAAGGCCATGACTCGATGTGCCCCGCAGTCCGGGCACCCCATCGGGCTGGAACAGGACGGGCGCCACTCCGGTGGCAATCGCTCCGCTCGGACGAGTGTGTCGACCACGGCTCGAGCCGTCGGTGCCATCGGGATGATGCCCGGCCTGGACCACGGCGCCAGCGAGTCGAGGACAACGTCCAATGGCGGGCCGCCCGCCCGCAGGTCGGCCAGTCGTGTGTCGTCGATCCACCATTGCACCGCGGGCGCGCGGTTTGTGCGAACCACGCGGACGAAACCGGCTGATCGGCACCCCGACCCGTGGGTGAGCAGCACGTCCACGTCGTCGCCAGCGGTGGGCCCGTACTTCAACCCGACCATCCAGCACCCCCACGCGCCGGTCACCATCGCGTCGGCACCGGCGTACAACACCGCGGCGCGCAATCGCTGCAGGTCACTGAGGTGCCCAGTGAATGTCGCATACACACCGGTGAGCACCGGCGTCCACGGCCCGCCCGGCCGGATCGCGTGTTTGACGGCGTCAGTGGTCATCCCGGCCGCGAGAGCCTGCTTCCGCGTGATCATTCCGTCTTGCACTCGCGCCAGCCGGCTCGCCCGCTCCAAGGCCATCAGCCGATCTTCGGCGCCCACCTTCGCGCGCGAAAGGGCGAAACAGGATCTGTGGACAACTCATGGTTGGTTGATTTTGGGCGTCATAGCCCCCAAAACCAACCAACCATCACTCGGGTTGGGCAGCTATTCGGGTAGGGCGGCCAGGCCCATCTCCGCTTGGGCGCTGAGGAGCTCATGCCGGGGAACGACGCGGACGGTGTAGCCGAACGCGCCGGCGCGGTCCAGCTCGACGGTGCCGTCGAAGTGCATGCCGTCGGGGCCGGGTTCGCCCGGGGTCATCCGGGTGACGTGGGGTTCGCGCAGCACGTCGTTCTCGTCCACAGGCCCGTGCACGATCTGGACGTCCACGTCGTCCGGGGTCAACTCGCCCAGGGACACGAAGGCCCGCAGTCGCAGCGTCTGCCCCCGCTCGACGGTGTCGGCGGTGGTGCTCTCGACGTGCCGGACGGCCACGCCGGGCCACGCCTGCTGGACGCGGCGTTTCCACTCGGCCAGGCTCATCGCGCCGGCGAAGTCGGCGTTGAGCCGGCGTCCGGACGACGCCGCGGGCTTGTACAGATTCTCGACGTACTCACGCACCATGCGGGTGGCCTGAACTTTCGGCCCCAGCATGGTCAGGGTGTGGCGCAGCAGGTCCACCCAGCCACGCGGGATGCCCTCGCCGTCGACGTCGTAGTAGCGCGGCGTGACCTCGTTCTCGATCAGGTCGTACAGCGCCGCCGCTTCGAGGTCGTCACGGTGGTCCGGGTCGGCGATGCCCTCGGCCGACGGGATCTCCCACCCGTTGGACCCGTCGAACCACTCGTCCCACCAACCGTCGCGGATGGAGAGGTTGAGCGCGCCGTTGAGCGCCGCTTTCATGCCCGAGGTCCCGCACGCCTCGTAGGGGCGCAGCGGGTTGTTGAGCCATACGTCGCAGCCCGGGTAGAGGGTGCGCGCCATGGCGATGCCGTAGTCGGGCAGGAACACGATCCGGTGGCGCACTTCCGGGTCGTCGGTGAACTCGACCATCTGCTGGATCAGTCGCTTACCGCCGTCGTCGGCCGGGTGCGCCTTGCCGGCGATGACGATCTGCACCGGACGCTCGGGGTCGAGCAGCAGGGATTTCAGCCGGTCGCGGTCGCGCAGCATCAGAGTGAGCCGCTTGTACGACGGCACGCGGCGGGCGAAGCCGATGGTCAGCACGTCGGGATCGAGGGCGTCGTCGATCCAGCCGAGCTCGGCGTCACCGGCGCCCCGCGTGCGCCACGAAGCGCGTAGCCGCTCCCGCGCCTCGGTGACCAGCCGCTCGCGCAACAGCCGCTTCACCGCCCAGATGTCGGCGTCGGTCACCGTCGTCGCCGAGGCGTGCCACCCGCCGTAGGAGATGGCACGCTCCTCCAGCTCGAACACCTCCGGCGCCACCCACGTGGGCGCGTGCACGCCGTTGGTGACGGATCCGATGGGTAGTTCGTGTTCGTCGAACGACGGCCACAGCCCGGCGAACATCGTCCGGCTGACGTCACCGTGCAACGTGCTGACGCCGTTGGAGCGTTGCGCCAAGCGCAGCCCCATGACCGCCATGTTGAACACGTGCGGATCGCCGCCCTCGTAGTCTTCGGCGCCCAGCGCCAGCACCTGGTCCACCGGGAGACTCGAGCCGGCGGCATCGGCACCGAAGTACTCCTCGAGCAGCTCGCGCGGGAACCGGTCGATACCGGCCGGCACCGGCGTATGGGTCGTGAACACCGTCCCCGCGCGGGTGCACTCCAGCGCAGCTTCGAAGCTCAGGCCATGGTCGTCGACGAACTCTCTGATGCGTTCGAGACCCAGGAAGCCCGCGTGACCCTCGTTGGTGTGGAACACCTCCGGCGCCGGGGTGCCGGTGATGCGGCAGTAGGCACGGATCGCGCGCACGCCGCCGATGCCCAGGAGCAGCTCTTGCCGCAGCCGGTGTTCGCCGCTGCCGCCGTACAGCCGGTCGGTGACGTCGCGGACGTCCGGGGCGTTCTCCTCGATGTAGGAGTCCAGCATCAGCAGTGGCACCCGCCCGACCTGCGCGACCCAGACCGCGGCCCCGAGGCTGCGATGGCCGGGCAGCGCGATGTCGATCCGCACGGCCGTGCCGTCGGGTTCGCGCAGCCGGGTCAGCGGCAGGCTGTCGGGATCGACGACGGGGTACCGCTCCTGCTGCCAGCCCTCGCGCGACAGCGACTGGACGAAGTAGCCGTGCCGGTAGAGCAGCCCGACGCCGATGATCGGCACGCCGAGATCGCTGGCGGCTTTGAGGTGGTCGCCGGCCAGGATGCCGAGCCCGCCGGAGTACTGGGGCAGGACGTGGGTCAGGCCGTACTCCGGCGAGAAGTAGGCGATGCCGGCCGGCGCCTCGCCGTCGGCGTCCTGATACCAACGCGGCTCGGCCAGGTACTGCTGCAGGTCCTCGTGAGCAGCCCGGACCCGCCCGAGGAAGGCCTGGTCGCTGGCCAGCTCGGTGAGCCGCTCCGGCGATACCTCGCCCAACAGCCGGACCGGGTCGTGGCCGACGTCGTCCCAGCCGCGCGGGTCGATGCTCGCGAACAGCTCTTGCGTCGGCTGATGCCAGGACCAGCGCAGGTTGGTGATCAGCTCACCGAGCGGTTCCAGCGGCTCGGGAAGCACGGTCCGGACCAGGAGGCGTCGGATGGCTCGCACTCGCTCACGGTATCCGGTCGTGGCCGAGCAGCCGATCCGATGCCGAGACCGGCGTGTGACGCATCTCGCATCACGCTTTCCCACCGTCACCGACCGCCGGGTGACCGCCACCCCAACAGGGACGAAACGCCCAGCGCACACACGTACTGATGCGTTTCAGCAGTGCGGGCGTGACGCCGTTGTCACGCAGTGTGACTCGTGGCGTCGTGCACGGCAGAAAAGATGATCACGAAGGTGGCCGAAGGGGTTGGCCTTACGGCGGTCTCGGATGAATACTGTTCGCCGGGCACACCCCGCCCCGAAAACGTCTGCGTCACCTTCGCTTCCCACATACTTCGCAAATTCAGATGATCTCTCACTTGCCGTATCCGCTGCTGCCTGCGTGCACGATGCGTCAGCGCCCAGCAGCGGCCGATCGTCCACGTCCGTCACGAGAGGCGACTGTGTTCATCGACTCGCCCGCGCCGAGCCCGGCCTCGCCCGGCAGGCGCCTACCATCGAATGGTGTCGGCCATGACTGAAATGCCCGCGGTCCCGGCTCCGGCCCAGCCCGGGTCGATCATTCCTGCGCGCGGCACCGACCCGGAGTGGTTCAAGCGCGCGGTGTTCTACGAGGTGCTGGTCCGCTCGTTCAAGGACTCCGACGGCGACGGCACCGGCGACCTGCGTGGCCTCACCCAGAAGCTCGACTACTTGCACTGGCTGGGTGTCGACTGCGTGTGGCTACCGCCGTTCTTCCCGTCTCCGCAGCGCGACGGCGGCTACGACGTCGCCAACTACAAGGACGTCGCGCCCGAGTTCGGCACGCTCGAGGACTTCTCCACGTTCGTCGACGAAGCGCACCGGCGTGGCATGCGGGTCATGACCGACCTCGTCATGAACCACACCAGCGACATGCATCCGTGGTTCCAGGCTTCCCGCGAAGACCCCGACGGTGAGTTCGGCGACTTCTACGTCTGGGCCGACGACGACACCGGCTACCCGGACGTGCGCATCATCTTCAGCGACACCGAGTCGTCGAACTGGACCTTCGACCCGGTGCGCAAGCAGTACTTCTGGCACCGCTTCTTCAGTCACCAGCCGGACCTGAACTACGAGAACCCGGCGGTGCACGAGGCGATGCTCGACGTCGTGCGGTTCTGGCTCGACCTCGGTGTCGACGGGTTCCGCCTCGACGCGGTGACCTACCTGTACGAGAAGGAGGGCACCAACGGCGAGAGCCTGCCCGAGACCCACGCCTTCTTGAAGAAGGTCCGCAAGGTCATGGACGACGAGTACCCCGACACCGTGCTGCTGTGCGAGGCCAACCAGTGGCCGAGCGAGGTCGTGGAGTACTTCGGTGACCCCGACGTCGGTGGCGACGAGTGCCACATGGCCTTCCACTTCCCGGTGATGCCGCGCATCTTCATGGCGGTGCGCCGGGAGTCGCGCTACCCCATCAGCGAGATCATGGCGCAGACACCGAGCATCCCCTCCGGCTGTCAGTGGGGCATCTTCCTGCGTAACCACGACGAGCTGACCCTCGAGATGGTCACCGACGAGGAACGCGACTACATGTGGTCCGAGTACGCCAAGGACCCGCGGATGAAGGCCAATCTGGGCATCCGCCGGCGGCTGGCGCCCCTGCTCGAGAACGACATGAACCAGATCAAGCTGTTCAACGCGCTGTTGCTGTCGTTGCCGGGTTCACCGGTGCTCTACTACGGCGACGAGATCGGCATGGGCGACAACATCTGGCTGGGCGACCGCGACGCCGTGCGCACGCCGATGCAGTGGACGCCGGATCGCAACTCCGGGTTCTCCACGGCCGACCCGGGTCGGCTGAACCTGCCGGTCATCATGGACGCGGTGTACGGCTACCAGGTCACCAACGTCGAGAGCCAGATGGCGAACAAGTCGTCGTTGCTGCACTGGACCCAGCGGATGATCGAGGTCCGCAAGCAGAATCCGGCCTTCGGCCTGGGCGACTTCATCGACCTGGGCGGTTCCAACCCGACGGTGCTCAGCTACATCCGGTCCTTCGGCGACGACATCGTCCTGTGCGTCAACAACCTGTCGCGCTTCCCCCAGCCGGTGGAGCTCGATCTGCGGCGTTATGAGGGCATGCAGCCCATCGAGTTGCTGGGCAGTGTGCGGTTCCCACCGATCGGTGAGCTGCCGTACCTGCTGACCGTCGGCTCGCACGGGTTCTACTGGTTCCGGCTGGCGCATCTGCCACAGGAGTCGATGCCGTGACGAGCGACGACGATCTCCGTGCAGCAGTGGAGCTGCTGCCCGGCTGGCTGCCCCGGCAGTACTGGTTCGCCGGCGACACGTCCGCCGGCTTGCAGGTCCGGGTGGCTTCGGCCACCCTGCTCGCCGACGGCGACGACTTGCGGTTGTGGCACGTGCTGATCGAGGCCACCCAGCCGACGGGGAGCGACATCTACCAGGTGCCGCTGTCGATTCGCCGGTGGCCGGTCGACCGGCTCGACCACGTCCACGTCGGTCACGTCGATGCCGGGCACGTGTACGACGCGCTGCACGACAAGGACGCCACGGCGATCTTGCTGCGGTGCTTCCACGATCCCGACCGCTACCGGCCCGCCCTGCACTTCCACGTCGGTGACGACGTCGAGCTGCCCGTCGACGAGCCGTCGCTGATGCTCTCCGGCGAGCACCGCAATGCCAACCTCGCCTACGGTGACACGGCATTGCTGAAGGTCTTCCGCCACGTGGTCCCGGGGCTGAATCCGGACGTCGAAATCCACCGAGCGCTGACCGACGCCGGCTGCGATCTGGTGGCGCCGCTGTTCGGGTGGATCGACGGGTCCTGGACGGATTCGACCGGGCGCGTCGAAGAGGCCAGCCTGGCGATGGTCCGCGAGTTTCTCACCACCGCCTCCGACGGGTGGGCGCTGGCCACGGCGAGCGTGCGTGACTTGTACGCCGAGGGCGACCTGCACGCCGACGAGGTGGGTGGCGACTTCGCCGCCGAGGCCTACCGGCTCGGCATGGCCACCGCGCGGGTGCACGAGACGATGGCCGAGGTCCTGCCCACCGGCACGCTCGGCGCCGACGGCCTTGCCGGCACCGCCGAGGCCATGAATCAGCGCCTCGACACCGCCCTGGGCGTCGTCCCCGAGCTCGAGCCGTTCGCCGCCGAGCTACGCAAGCACTACGACGTCCTGCGCGAGAACACCGGGCCGGTCGCGGTCCAGCGCATCCATGGCAGTCTGCACCTCGGCCAGGCACTGCGGACCGTGCTGGGCTGGAAGCTCATCGACTTCGAGGGCGATGCGGGTGTCCCGGCCGACGAGCGCCGCGCGCTGTACTCACCGCTGCGCGACATCGCGCACATGATGCGCTCGTTCGACTACGCCGCGCAGCACCTGCTGGTCACCGACCATCCGCCCGAGGACCCCACGCACGACCAGATCGCCTACCGGGCCGGTGAGTGGGCCCAGCGCAACGGCGAAGCCTTCTGCGCCGGTTACGCCGCCGCTTCGCAGACCGACCCACGCGCTGATGCCGATCTGCTGCGCGCCTACGAGACCGATCAGGCCGTCCACGAGGCCATGTACGAGGCGCGCTACCGCCCCAGTTGGCTGCCCATCCCGCTGGCCGCGATCGAGCGACTGGCCGAGTCCACCTGAGCCACGCCTGCACAGGCACTACGCTCGACGGATGATCGATGCGCGCCAGCTGCTGGGCGAGGTCGACCTTCATCTCATCGGTGAAGGCCGGCACGAGCGGCTGTGGGACGTCCTCGGCGCCCATCCGGGCATCGTCGACGGCGCGGCGGGCACGACGTTCACCGTGTGGGCGCCGAAGGCGCGCGACGTCCGGGTGCGCGGCACGTTCAACGGCTGGGACGGCGACGGCCGAGCGTTGACGCCGCTGGGCGGCGGCGTGTGGGGAACGTTCGTCGAGGGCGTCGGTGAGGGTGAGCTGTACAAGTTCATGGTCCACGGCGCCGACGGGGTGTGGCGCGACAAGGCCGACCCGATGGCGTTCCGGACCGAGGTTCCCCCGGCCCAGGCGTCGATCGTGCATCGCTCGTCGTACGAGTGGACCGACGCCGACTGGCTCGAGTACCGCTCGGCCCGGCCGGCGCATGCCGAGCCGATGTCGATCTACGAGGTGCATCTGGGCTCGTGGCGGCGCGGGCTGGGCTATCGCGAGCTCGCGGTGGAGTTGGCCGACTACGTCACGCGGCTGGGGTTCACCCATGTCGAGCTGTTGCCGGTGGCCGAGCACCCGTTCGGCGGCTCCTGGGGGTACCAGGTCACCTCCTACTACGCCCCGACGGCACGGTTCGGCTCGCCGGACGACTTCAAGTTCTTCGTCGACACGCTGCATCGAGCCGGTGTCGGGGTCATCTTGGACTGGGTGCCGGCGCATTTCCCCCGCGACGACTGGGCCCTGGCCCGCTTCGACGGCACGCCGCAGTACGAGCACCCTGATCCGCGCCGCGGCGAGCACCCCGACTGGGGCACCTACGTGTTCGACTACGGCCGTCCGGAGGTGCGCAATTTCCTGGTCGCCAACGCGTTGTTCTGGCTGGACGAGTATCACGTCGACGGGCTGCGCTTCGACGCCGTCGCCTCGATGCTCTACCTCGACTACTCGCGCGACGAAGGCTCCTGGCTGCCGAACGCGCACGGCGGCCGCGAGAACCTCGACGCCATCGCGTTCCTGCAAGAGGCCAACGCGACCGCCTACCGCAGCGTCCCCGGCATCGTCACCATCGCCGAGGAATCCACCTCCTGGCCCGGAGTCACCAAGCCCACCCATCTCGGTGGGCTCGGCTTCGGCCTGAAGTGGAACATGGGCTGGATGCACGACTCACTCACGTACCTGGCGAACGATCCCATCTACCGGCAGTACCACCATCACCAGATGACGTTCTCGATGATGTACGCGTTCAGCGAGAACTTCGTGCTGCCGCTGTCGCACGACGAGGTCGTGCACGGCAAGGGGTCGCTGTGGACCAAGATGCCCGGTGACGCGTGGCGCAAGGCCGCGACCCTGCGCGCGTTCTTCGCGTTCATGTGGGCACACCCGGGCAAGCAACTGCTGTTCATGGGTGGTGAATTCGGCCAGGAACGCGAGTGGGCCGAATCTCGCGAGCTCGACTGGCCGCTGCTCGAACAGCCCGACCGGGCTGGCCTGCAGCACTTGGTCGCCGACCTGAACCGGTCCTACCGCCTGACTCCGGCGTTGTGGCGGCTGGATTCCGATCCTGCGGGATTCGAGTGGATCGACGCCAACGACGCCACCGGCAACGTGTTCTCGTTCCTCCGCCATGACGACACCGGGCAGACCCTGGCCTGCGTCGCCAACTTCTCCGCGCTCCCGCACGAGAACTACCGGCTGGGCCTGCCTTCGACGGGGCCGTGGGCCGAGGTCATCAACACCGACGCCGAGGTATACGGCGGCTCCGGGGTCGGCAACCTCGGCCGAATCGAGGCGACCGCGACGCCGTGGCACGGCCGACCGGCCTCGGCGACGCTGCGGCTACCGCCGCTGGGCGCCCTCTGGCTCCGTCCAGACCCGCCCGGCGCTACTTGACGGTGCCGGCGGTCAGCCCGCTGACGAAATGCTTGGTGGCCAGGGCGAAGGCGATGAACACCGGCAGCACCCCGATGGTGGTTCCGAGCATCACCGCGGAGACGTCCGAGCCGCCGCCCACCGAGGAGTTGAGGTGGTTCAGCGCGAGCGGGAGCGTGAACTTGTCGGAGTCGTTCAGGATGATCAACGGCATCAGGAAGCTGCTCCAGTTCATCATGAACGTCCACACGGCGAGGGCGGCCAGCCCGGGCCGGATGAGCGGGAGCACGATGCGCCAGTAGATCCACAGGTCACCGGCGCCGTCGATCCGCCCGGCGTCGTAGAGATCCACCGGGATGGTCGCGTCGATCACCTGCCGCATCCAGAACACGGCGAAGCCGCTGGCCGCGCTGGTGAGGATCAGCGGCCAGTAGGTGTCGATCCAGCCCAGCCATCGCATCTCCACGAACCACGGAATCAGTCCGGCCGCGGGTGGGATGAAGATCGTGAGCAGGACCGATCCGTACAGGAACCGGTGCCCGGGCGCGTTGCGGAACCGCGAGAACCCGTACCCGGCCAGCGAACTGACCAGCAACACCACCACGGTGTTGAACACCGCCACGTAGACGCTGTTGCCGACGACCCGGAAGATGTCCAGAGCCTGTTGCAGGCGGTCGAAGTTGTCCGCCACGAACGCCCCCGGCACCAACGGCGGCGGGAACTTGAAGACCTCGCTGTTGGACTGCGTGGCCAGGACCGCCATCCAGTAGAGCGGGAAGACGTACACCACGGTGGTCAGCGCGACAGCGATCGTCATGACCACCCGCGGCAGTCGCCGTCCGACGTCATTCATTTCTCACCTCACTCCCTTCAGACCTGACGGCGCAGCGTCCTGATGTTGATGGCGGAGAACACGAGAATCAGCGCGAAGATGACGTACGACGTCGCCGACGCCAGCCCGAACCGGAAGTCCTGGAACGCCGACTGGTAGAGATACGTCCCCAGCACCTGGGCGGAGTTCCCGGTGCCGTACGTGCCGTTGGTGAGCACGTACGGCTCGTCGAACAGCTGGAAGGCGCCCACCGTCGACGAGATCGCGCTGTACAGGATGAACGGGATCATCAACGGCAGCGTGATGCGGAAGAACACCTGCCACTCGCCGGCTCCGTCCACCCGCGCGGCGCTGTAGAGCTCGCGTGGCACCGCCTGCAGCCCGGCCATGAAGATGATCAGGTGCCACCCGGTCCACCGCCACGTGAGCAGCAGGATGATCAACGGCTTGATCCACACCGGTGAGTCGGTCCAGTCGAAGATGACCCGCTCCCCCGAGACGAAGCTCAAGAAGGCGTTCACGATGCCGCTGTGTGAGGAGAACATGACGCTGGCGATGATGCCGGTGACCGCCGGTGCCACCAGCAACGGGAACAGGAAGACGACCCGGAAGAAGCCTCTGCCCACCAGCACGTACTCGCTGATCAGATACGCCAGCCCGAAGGCGACCGTCATGGTGAGCAGGGTGGAGCCCACCCAGATGTAGACGGTGTTCCAGATCGCGGTGCGAAAGACCGGGTCTTCGAACAGGATGGCGTAGTTCTGCAGCCCCACGAATTCCGGGTCGCTCAGCCCGTCCCACTTCACGAAGCTCACGAGCAACGACGCGACGATGGGGAACGCACCGAAGATCGCGAAGAGCAGGAAGAACGGCGACACGCTGGTGTAGAAGGCGCCATTCTGGCGCATCCGGGCCCAGCGAGTCAGGCGCGGCTGGTTGCCAGGCTGCGGCTCGCTGCGCGCCGGCGCCTCGACGATGCTGTGTTGAGTGCTCATCGCCCTCAGCCGGCCCGGCCGGCGACCCGCTCCTGCACCGCATCGAGCGCGCTCTGGATGTCGGTGCCCTTGCGCAGGACCTCGTTGACGGCGTCGGTCAGGGTGTCACGGGCGTCGACGTCGTTCTCGTTCGTGATCGGCGGCTTCATCTCCTCCGACACGGCGGCGAACACCTCGTTGACGTTCTGGCCGGCGTAGAAGTCGTCGGGCTGGTTCATCCAGTCCTCCTCCAGCGCCGGCTGCCACGCCGGGTAGAGGTCGATCTCCTGATACATGGGGCGCAGGCTGTCGGTGTCTTGAGTGACGAACTTGATGAACTCCCACGCTGTGGCCTTGTTCTGGCTCGTCTCGAGGATGCCGATGAAGTCACCGCCGCTGTTGAACGCCGACGTGCCGCCGGAGGCCGGCGGGAAGGTCACGCCCCACAGACCTGCGGTGTCCGGGCCGTACAGGTTCTTGACGTTCCCACCGAACCAGTTGCCGATCAGGTATGCGGCCACCGTGCCGTTCTGCACGGTCGCGCCCCACTCCTGGCTCCAGATCTCGAACGGCGAGATGAGTCCGGCGTCGTGCGCCCGCTTGGCATACTCGACCGCCTCGGCCATCTCGGGGGTGTTCAGCTGCGGCTCGCCGGCCTCATTGAAGTACGACAGCCCGCCCTGCCCGATGATCGCCTGGACGATGGCCATCGGTGTGTCGACGAGCCAGCGCTCGTCGGGAATGGCGACCTTCGCGCCTTCGGCCAGGAAGTCGTCCCACGTCTTGAAGGCCTCGTTGACCTGGTCCGGCTCCGTGGGCAGGCCGACCTCTTCGAAGATGTCGCGGCGGTAGAACATGCCCGCCGGTCCGGTGTTCTTGGGCAGGGCGAAGACCTTGCCTTCGTCGTCGAGGACGTAGCCCCAGCCGAAGTCGGCGTACTGATCGGCGAACTGCCCCGCGTCGTAGGGCTCGGCGGCCAGGTCAACGAACCCGGGCTTGCCCTTGAAGTTCGCCACGTTCGTGATCTCGATCATCGCGACGTCGGGACCGGCACCGGCGCTCAGCGAACTGAGCAGCTTGGTGGCGTATTCGTCGCCGGCGAAGATCTCGACGTTCACGGTGGTGCCGGGGTTCTTCTCCTCGAAGATCTTGAACGTCTCTTCGAACAGATCCGCCCACGTCCACACCGTGAGCTCACCGCCGACTTCGCCGTCGGCCCCGGCGTCGGCGGCGGTGTCGTTGCTGCATCCGCCGATCAGGGCCGCAGCGCCCAAGCCGGCGCTCGCCGTCAGGAACCGTCGCCGGCTCAGGGCGTTGTGTGTACCAAACATCGCTGTCACTCCTTTGTGCTGCTCACAGGGCCGTTCTCGGGCTGGCGCAACGCCTTGAGATCCAGGTGCGCCCGGTCCAGAAGCACCCGCATCGCCCGCTCGGCCTGGTCGGGTTGTTGATCTCGCACGGCATCGAGAACGGCGCGGTGACTCGGTACCGGGTCCTCGCCGGGTCCCGCGGTGTGCACGAGCCGGTCTCGTTCGGCCAGACCGGTCTCGATCACCACCTCCATGCGCACGAGCAGTTCGTTGTGGGTAGCCGCCAGCAGCGCCCGGTGAAACGCCAGATCGACGTCGACCTCGACCGCCGGATCGCCACGGGCCGCGGCCATGTCCTCGAGCAGTGCGGCCAGCGCCGCGGCTTCGTCGTCGTGCCGTCGCTGGGCGGCCAGCCGCGCGGCCGCGGGTTCGACCACCTCGCGGACTTCGTGCACCTGATCCAGGAAGGCATCGTCGCTGCGCTCAGCGAACTGCCAGCGGATCACGTCGGCGTCGAGCAGGTACCAGTCCGTGCGGGGGCGCACGTAGGTCCCGCGCTTCTGCCGGGCATCGACCAACCCCTTGGCCGCCAGGACCTTCAGCGCCTCGCGCACCGCGGCCCGGCTGACGCCGAGCTCAGCCTCCAGCGCGGCCACGTCGATGGTCTCGTGCTCGGCCAGCACTCCGGACAGCACGCGCCCGGCGAGCTCGCGCACCGTTTGCCCGTGCACTCCCCTGGGCGAGTAGCCGGCCACGCAGGTCCCCTCTGTGTCGGCGGACGAAGGCTCGATCTCGAAAGTTCTCAGTGACTGTATAACAAGACATTATTTATGACTACATCTTGACGGAGACGCGGTCTTGCGCCAAGGTCTTCGACCAACCACGTCGCTCACCAGGAGGGCAGATGTCCGGGGTTACGCGCCGCACGTTCCTACACGCGGCTGGTGCTGCGTCGCTCGTGTCGTATCAGCTCGCGTCAACCACCCTCGACCACGCCGACGCCACGCCGACCGTACCGGCGGCGGACCGGCGCGAACCGGCTGGTACCGAGATCCGCTCGATCGACGGCACCGGCGTCGTGCTGCAGTACGGCGTGGTCGTACCGGCCTTCGACGGTTGGCGCACCGACGAGCCCACCCGCGATTACCGCAGCTTGGACGGCACCTGGCGGTTCCGGTTCGATCCTGACGACGACGGTGAGCGGGCCGGCTGGCACCGGCTCAGCTTCGACGACTCGTCCTGGGACGAGATCACCGTTCCGTCCGCATGGGACCTGTTGGACACGCCGGGTTTCGGCAGCTACGACGGCACCGACTTCGGCCAGGGCACCGCGTTCGCCGACGGCTACGCCTGGTACCGCACGACCGTCCAGGTGCCCGGCCACTGGTCGCGCCGCCACGTCCGACTGAACTTCCTCGCGGTGAACTACCGGGCGGACGTGTGGGTCAACGGACGCTTCGTCGGCACACACGAGGGCGGGCACACACCGTTCTCGATTCCGCTGCACCGCCCGCTGCGCCCGGGCCCGCGCAACGTGATCGCCGTGCGCGTGCACCGCCGCGCCTCGTACGAGGATTACACCCAGGCCAGCCCGGAGGTCACCGACCCGTACGCGATCCCGTGGAAGCCGGTCGACTACTGGCCCTACGCCGGCATCACCCGCTCGGCGTGGCTCGAAGCATCGCCGCAGGTCCATGTCACCAAAGTGCTGCTCGACGCCCGGGACGGCGAACTGGACGCGCGCGCGGTCGTGGAGAACCACACCGACCGGTCGTTCACCGGACAGGTCGTCTTCGACCCCGGGGCCGGCTCCGGCGGCAGCACCCAGACCGTGCCCGTCACGGTCGCCGCAGGCGGCATCGCCGTCGTGCGCGCACGGATCGACATCCCCGATGCGCCGACGTGGACACCCGCCCGGGCGAGGCTACTGACCTGCACGGCCACCCTGCGCGCTGTGCCCGCACCCGTCGTCGATCAGCTCCGCAGCACCTACGGAGTCCGCACCGTCGAGGTCTCCGGCACACAGCTGCTGGTGAACGGCGCGCCGATGTTCTTGAAGGGCGTCAACTGGCATGAGGAGAGCGCCGAGCACGGCCGGTCCATGACCCACGCGGCCTACGAGCGCGAGCTGCGCCACGTCGTCACGATCGGCGCCAACCTGATCCGCAACTCGGTCTACAACCGCGACCCGTACGTCTACGACTGGGCCGACCGCAACGGCGTGCTCGTCATGGACGACACCGACAACATGTGGGTGAACACCGCACAGGAACGCCTGCAGACCGAGGAGTACGGCCTGTCGCGGGCGATGGCTGCGACCATGGCGTGGAACCAGCACAACCATCCGTCGGTGGTGCTGTGGTGCCTGCAGAACGAGTCGGAGATCGACGGTGCGGACGGCGCGGTGTACCGCGCGTGGCTCGCCGACATGAAGGCGGCCGTCAACGCCGTCGATCTCGCCCGGCGCCCGGTGACGTGGGCGTCGTCGACCACGCACGACCCAGCGTTCGACATCGCCGACGTCATCGGCTTCAACGAGTACTTCGGCTACTTCTACGGCGACAACGCCGACCTCGGCCCGGCCATCGACGACGTCCACGCCCGCTACCCCGACCGCCCGATCGTCATCACCGAGAACGGCACGTGGTCGCTTCCGGGCCAGCACGGCCCCGAAACCGAGGAGGGGACCGAGGAATGGCAGGCGGCCAACTTCAGCGCGCATTGGAGCCAGGTCACCGAACGCGCGGACTACGTGGCCGGCTACGTCTACTGGGTGCTGAAGGACTACAAGCAGCGCTGCGGCTACAACCAGGAGTTCAACGGCATCTCCGCCATGGGCATGCTCGGTTTCGACTCCACGACGCGACGGGTGGTCTACGACCGCTTCCGCGACGCCGAACTGCCCTGACGACCCCCATCGCCCTCACGGAAGGCGTACAACACCGATGATCGCCAAGACCACCACCGTTCGCCTGGGGGCCGCTGTGCTCGCGGTCTCGCTCGCTGCGATCACCATCCCGCTCGGCGCAGCAACGGGCGCATCACAGGCCGTGCCTGAGCACACCATCGTCGTGGACGGGCAGGACACCGGACGCACCTTCGACGGCATCGGGGGCGTCAGCGCCGGCGGGTCGTCCCGGCTGCTCGTGGACTACCCGGAGCCCGAACGCAGCCAGATCCTCGACTATCTCTTCCGGCCGGACTACGGCGCCGCCCTCGACATCCTGAAGGTCGAGATCGGCGGCGACGTCGACTCCACGTCCGGCGCCGAAGCCAGTCACATGCGCACCCCCGACGACGTCGACTGTGACCGCGGCTACGAGTGGTGGCTCATGGCCGAGGCCAAGGCCCGTAATCCCGAGATCGCCTTCTACGGCCTGCCGTGGGGCGCTCCCGGATGGTTCGACGACTACTGGTCGCCTGATCGCGCCGAGTACCTGCTGACCTGGCTGGACTGCGCCGAGCAGAACGGCTTCGACATCGCCTACCTCGGTGCGGCCAACGAGAGCGGGTCCGACCGGGACTTCTACGTCCACCTGCGGGCAGCGCTGGACGAGAACGGGCACGAGGACGTCGAGATCGTCGCCACCGACAATCACGCGCCGCCGGACTACTGGTTCGTCGCTGAGGAGATGCGCACCGATCCGGAGTTCGCCGCGGCCGTCGACATCCTCGGCGAGCACGACGTGTGCGTTTGGCGGACCGAGCAGCGCGAATGTCATGTCAGCGAGGCCGCGCTGGAGTCAGGCAAGCCGCTGTGGGACAGCGAGAACAGCACCCAGGACTACGTCGTGGGCGCCAAGCCCCTCGCCCGGGCGATGAACCGGCACTACATCGACGCTCAGGTGACAGGCAACCTCAACTGGGCCCTGGTGTCGGCGTGGTACGACAACTTCCCGATCGGAGGCACCGGCCTGATGCTCGCCGAGCGGCCATGGTCGGGCTACTACGAGGTGGGGCCGAGCATCTGGGTCGACGCCCACACGACGCAGTTCACCGATCCCGGCTGGCGCTACCTCGACGGCGCGAGCGGCTACAGCCCGGCCGGGGCCAGCTACGTCGGCCTGCGTGCTCCTGATGGCGACGACTACTCCGTGGTCATCGAGACGCTCGACTCCGACTCCGCCGAGACCCTGCGCTTCGACGTCACCGGCGGCCTGTCCGGCGACGACGTCCATGTGTGGTCGACCGACCTGGAGACGCGGACCACCGACGACGACTTCATCGACGCCGGTGCCATCGAGGTCGACGACGGATCGTTCGAGCTGACCGTCGAGCCTGGACACGTCTACACAGTGTCCACCACGACAGGTCAGGCCAAGGGTTCGGCTCGTTCGGCCGCCGACCCCGGCGAGCAGCTACGCGTCCCCTACGCCGAGGACTTCGAGGACGTCCCGGCCGGCGGGCTCGCCCCCTACTTCGCCGACGTCCACGGCGGCTTCGAAGCCGCGCCCTGCACCGGGCGCGACGGTACGTGCTATCGGCAGGTGGTGACCCAGAAGCCGATCTCGTGGCACGCGGTCGATCTCCCGCCGACGACGATGGTCGGCGATCCGCGGTGGTGGGGCGACTACCAGGTGCAGGTGGACGCCTTGCTCGAAGACGAGGGCTTCGTCGAGCTGCTCGGACGGGTCGACAGCCAGCAGCACAACGTGGCCGGATACCGCCTGCGGGTCTCGGACACCGGCGCATGGAGCATCGTCACCCAAGCCCAAGGTGGCGACACCGAACTCGCCTCGGGAACGACCACACCGCTGGGCACCGGCACCTGGCACCGTCTCGGTCTTCGGTTCCGCGGCCACCAGATCACCGCGCTGCTCGACGGCGCGGAACTGGCGACGGTGCAGGACTCCGGGCACACGACCGGGCAAGTCGGGCTGCGAGTGAGCGGTTGGGACCGCGCCCAGTTCGACAACCTGAACGTGACCCCCACCGGTCACTGGCCCCGGTTCGTGCCGCACTCACAGATGAGCGCCGCGGCGACCAGTGAGCACGCGGACAACGACGCCGGCCACACCTACACCGTCGGCGAGGCCATCGACGACCGGCTCTGGTCGGAGTGGCGCTCGGAGTACGACCCGGTGGCTGCGCTGCCACAGGCCATCACGCTGGACCTCGGCGCCACGGTTCCCGTCCGCGGGCTGGCCTACACACCCGCGGTCACGCAGGCTGCCGGCGCCATCACCAGCTACAACGTCTACGCCAGCAAGAACGGTGACGACTACGACCTCATCGCCAGCGGACACTGGGAGGCGACCCGAGCCACCAAGACCGCACCGCTGCAGCGACCCCACCTGGCCCGGTTCGTCCGCCTCGAGGCGACGCAGGTCGCCGGCTGCCCACAGGCGGCCCTGGTGACCGAGCTCAACGTGTCGACCACGCCGCTGGCCGCCCTGGGCCACGGCACGGCGACGCCGGATCCGGAGCCGGAGTTCCCCCACCTCGTGCCGCAAACGGAGATGACGGCGACCGCCACCAGTGAGCAGGCCGGCTACGAGGCGGCCAAGGCGATCGACGGCAACTGCGGAACGATGTGGCATCAGTCGTGGAGCCCGTACACGCCGCCGCCGCAGTCGATCACGCTCGACCTGGGCGACACGTACGACACCACAGCCCTGACGTATCAGCCGCGCCAGGACGGCAACGGCAACGGGGTCGTGGTCGGGTACGAGATCGCGGTCAGCGCCGACGGCGAGTCGTTCACCGACGTCGCGGCCGGCGAGTGGGCCGGTGACGCGACCACCAAGTACGACGAGTGGGCCGCTACGCCCGCTAGGTACGTGCGGCTGACCGCCCTTGAAGGCGTCAACGGGCACCTGTCAGCTGCGGAGATCAACATCGCCCACATCCCCTGACCCGCCACTTCCCTCCTCGCGCTTTGATAGATATCATTGGTATCTACCAAGGCGCGGGGAGGGTTCATGTCGCTGGACACAGCAGAGACCGGCGTGGCACGAGTGTTCATGCACGGTCGTAGCCAGGCGGTCCGGTTGCCCCGCCAGTTCCGCTTCGACACCGACCGCGTCCGTGTGCGGCGGGTGGGTTACGGCGTCCTCCTCGAACCGATGATCACCGATGTCGACGATTGGCTCGACGCCCTCGACCGCTACTCCGAGGTCGACTTCATGCCCGAGGGGCGCGACCAACCCCCGATGCTGACCGATGACGACAAGCTCTTCCCGTGACCCAGAGCGTGGTCATCGACACCAACGTCGCCATCGCGGTCTTGCGCGACAAGCCGCGCGCGGTTCGCCGGCGCTACCGCGAGTCGGTGCGCGACGGCATGGACGTGTGGATGTCGACGATCAGCCTGTTCGAACTCTGGTACGGAGTCGCGCGCAGTTCGCACGTCCAATTGAACACTGAACGGCTGCGCACGTTCCTCGCCGGACCAATCAACGTCGCCGGCTTCACCAGCACCGATGCAGCCAACGCCGGGGAGCTGCGCGCCCAGCTGACGGCCACCGGCACCCCGGTCGGGCCGTACGACCTGCTCATCGGCGCCCAGGCGATGCGCCTCGGCGGCCGTTTGGTCACCGCGAACGGCCGCGAGTTCGAACGGGTGCCCGGTCTCGTTGTCGAAGACTGGACGGTCGCCACCAACACTTGACACGCCACCTATGTGCGTGAAGACTAACCGTTCGTGGAGACTAACCGAGTTGATGGCTGGGACGCGCTGGGAGACCGGACCCGGCGCGCGATCATCGACCAGCTAGCCGAACGACCGCAGGCGGTCAATGAGCTCGCGGCTGCGTTGCCCGTGGGCCGTCCTGCGGTGTCACAACATCTGAAGGTCCTCAAGGAGGCCGGGCTCGTCGACGACGAACCGGACGGCACCCGGCGGATCTACCGGCTCAATCCCGAAGCAGTCGGCGCCCTGCGCGATCAGCTCGACCAGTACTGGAACCGCGCACTCGCGTCCTACCGGGACGCCGTCGAATCACCACGCGACACGTCCCTCGAGGAGAACTCATGACCGAATCCACCGTCGTCCAGCGCACGATCGTCGTCCAAGCCCCGCAGCACGAGGCTTTCCATGTCTTCACCGACCGTTTCGGTGATTTCAAACCGCGCGAACACAACCTGCTGGGCGTGAGCATCGCCGAGACGGTGTTCGAGCCGAAAGTGGGCGGGCACATCTACGACCGCGGCACCGACGGCAGCCTCTGCCGGTGGGCCCGCGTCCTGGCCTACGAGCCGCCACACCGGGTGGTGTTCAGCTGGGACATCGGACCGACGTGGCAGATCGAAACGGACCCGGACAACGCCAGCGAGGTCGAGGTCCGGTTCGTGGCCGAGACGCCCGAGCGCACCCGGGTCGAACTGGAACACCGCAACCTCGACCGGCACGGCCCAGGCTGGGAGTCCGTGCGCGACGGTGTCGGCAACGACGGTGGCTGGCCGCTCTACCTCGACCGGTACGCCGGCCTGCTGCCGGTGAAGAGCTAACCGGCCGACGGCTCCAGGCGGACCCGGGCGATCCAGCCACCCCAGCCGTTGTCGGGCTGACTGTCGCCTACGCGCACGTACAGTTGCTCGGCCTGCTGATCGAGCCCGCTGAGGTCCACCGGGTACTCCTGCCGATTGCTCTGGTCGCGGACGTCCGCAGTCTCCTCCAGGCCGGTCTGCCAGGTTTCACCGTCGGTGGACACCTGCACCAGGAACTGGTTGGCGATCTCCATCGTCAGCTGCCGGTTGCCCACACCGTCCGGTGCCGGGAGCCGGTAGATGACGTAGTTGCCGCCGTCGGTGAACCGGCCGAACCCGTCGTAAGCCGCGAAGCTGCGCTGCGAGCCGCCGTCTTCGAACAGCCACGGCTCCTCGGCAGCGGTGAACGGGGAGAACTCGATGACCTCCCCGATCACCTGGAGGTTCGCGGTGGCCGTGGCGGTTCCGGTGTTGGCCTTCGCTGTGACGTTCAAGGCATAGCCGCCCGGCTCGGCGTCCGGCGGGATCGCGACGTCGACGTCGACGGTCGCGGACTCGCCGGCGTTCAGCCGGCCGAAACGCGCCGGCTCCGGTTCGGGCCAGCCGTCTGGCACCTGCGCCGTGAGCGTCCCGCGGGCCGGGCGCTGGCCGTCGTTGGTCACGGTGACCGTCAACGTCGCGGTCTCCCCTGCCGAGCCGACGGCGTTGGTGACCTCCGCGCTCAGCGGCGCATCGGGCACGTCGTCCGAGGTCAGCAGCTCCACCTCGGCCAACGTCGTCGTCTCGCCGGTGTCGGTGAACTCGATGCGCACATAGCGGTAGCTGCCGGGTTCCTCCAGCGCGAACGGGCGGGTCTGGCGCCGCCATTGGAAGGTCTCGCCCTCCCGCTCGTCCAGCACGGTCCAGGTTTCGCCGTCGTCGGAGCCCTTGACCACCCAGCTGCGCGGGTCTTCGGCGGCGTCGTCAGGTCCGGAGGTCAGGGTGTAGTAGTCGACGTTCGGCACCCGCACGTTGTCGAAGTCGTACTGCAGCCACACCTCGTCCCCAGCGAGCGAGGCCGCCGAGCCCGAGGTGTCGTCGTACAGCGCCGTCACATCGGTGTCGCCACCGGCCGTGGCGGTCCCGCGGCCGGCGCCAGTGGCGTCTTGCCTCGGCTGGGGCGGCTGCTCACCGTCGGTGATCGACGGCAGCACCGCGTCCGCGCCGGTGGCCCAGTCCGATGGCTCCGGACCCATGTCGAACGTCAGCACGGCCCCGTCGGCCAGGTCGGCATGCGAGATGTAGGTCTTGTCGTGCGGCTCGCCGTCGACGGTCAGGCCCTGCACGTAGACGTTCTCAGCGCTGTTGTCCGGCGCCTCGACGACCAGGTCCGCACCGTTGTCCAGGTGCACCGTGGCCTTGGTGAACAGCGGTGACCCGATGGCGTAGTTCTCGCTGCCCACCTGCAGCGGGTACAGGCCCAGCGCGGCGAAGATGTACCACGCCGACGTCTCGCCGTTGTCCTCGTCGCCGGCGTAGCCCTGGCCGATCTCGCTGCCGACGTACATCCGCGAGAGCACTTCACGGGTGATCTCCTGGGTCTTCCACGGCTGCTGGGTGTAGAGGTACATCCACGGGATGTGGTGCGACACCTGGTTGCTGAAGCCCCACTGCCCCATCCGGATGTCGCGGGCCTCGCGGATCTCGTGAATGACCCCGTTGTACGAGCCGGGGAACATGCCCGTCTCGGGCGTGGCGAAGAACTCGTCCAGCTTGTCCGCCAGCGCCTGCCGCCCGCCGTACAGGTTGGCCAGGCCCTGCCCGTCCTGCGGGACGTGGAAGGCGAAGTTCCAGCCGTTGGTCTCGGTGTAATCGTGGTCGTGGCCCCACACCAGGGGGTCGTAGTCCTCCGGTGTCGACTTCCACGTGCCGTCGGCGGCCCGGCCTTGGAAGAAGCCGATGGCCGGGTCGAACATGTGGACGTAGTTCTGCGCCCGGCCGCGGAAGTACTCGGCTTCCTCGAGGTAACGTTCCCGCTGCTCCGCGGTCGTGTCCGGCTGCTCGGCCATCGCCTCGGCCTGGTTGGCGATACCGAAGTCGTTGATGTAGCCCTCCAGCGCCCACGACACGCCCTCCGAGACCGCCGACGGTGTGAAGCCGCGGAACAGCGAGGTCTGCAGGCCCTTGCGCCCGACGCTGGGGTTGTCGGGGTCCTCGCCTGGCGGCGCGACGGTCGCGTTCTTCACTGCGGCGGCGTAGGTGTCCACCGGGTCGATGCCCGGGACCGCCTTGACGAACGCGTCAGCGAACGACACGTCCGAACTGGTGCCGGTCATCAGGTTCGCGTAGCCCGGCGACGACCACCACGAGACCCAGCCGCCGTCGCGGTACTGCTGGACGAACCCGTCCACCATCTCGCCGGCCTTCTGCGGGGTGAGCAGTGAGTACGCCGACCACGTGGTGCGGTAGGTGTCCCAGAACCCGTTGTTGACGTAGACCTTCCCGTCGACGACGTCGGCGCCGGTCTCCTCCGGACCGCTCGGCGGGGTGCCGGTGGACGACTGCACGGCGTGGCGGTAGTGCGGGTCGTCAGCGGTCCCGACGTTCTCGTGCGCGGAGTTGGGATAGAGGAACAGCCGGTACAGGCCCGAGTAGAGCGTGGTGAGCTGGTCCGCACTCGCGCCCTCGACCTCGATGACGCCGAGCTCGTGGTCCCACAGCTGCTGGGCACGCTCGCGCACGTCGGCGAACGTGTCGTCCGG
>JAJYTA010000241.1 GCA_021793295.1 Actinomycetes bacterium | reverse complement strand
ACCAGGCCGATGAAGACCAGATAGACGCCCATGTCGAAGAACAGCGACGTCACGAAGTGCACCTGCCCGAGCAACGGCACGTGAAAGTCCACCACCGCGCTCTGCAGGACGTCACCGCCGAAGGCCAGCGGGATCATCCCGGAGCCGGTCGCGATGAACAGGCCCACGCCGAGCACCAGCCCGGCATCGACCGGCGCGGCCTCGTTCAGCTCGTGGCGCCCACCGGCGAGATATCGAACCATCAGGGCCAGCCCGGCCATGAGACCGCCGGCGAAGCCACCGCCGGGCAGATTGTGCCCGGAGAACAGTAGGTAGAGCGAGAAGACGATGATCACGTGGAAGATCAGCCGAGTGACCACCTCGAGCATGATGGACCGGCGCTCCGGCTGCAGGGTGGGACCGGCTCGTAGCCAGATGTTGCGATGCTCCCGGCCTCCCGAGGGCACAGTCACCGACGCCCGGGCGTTCGAGATGACCTCGCGGGACTTTCGCCAGGCCCCGGTCCGGCCGGTGATCAAGAAGATCAGGCTCGCCACCCCGGTTCCGGCGACGACCAGGACCGAGATCTCCCCCATGGTGTCCCACGCCCGGATGTCGACCAGGGTGACGTTGACGATGTTGTGCCCGCCGCCGTACTCGACAGCCGGCTCGGCGAACCCCTCGGAGACCGGGTCGGCCGTGCGGGCGCCAGTGGCGGCCAGGGTCAGCCCGGCCATCACCAGACCGACCATCACGCCGAGCGCCATCCGCCACCAACGCGATCCGGTGAGCGGACGGTCGGAGAAGTAGGTCGGCAATCTACGCAGGACGAGGACGAAGACCACCAGAGTCACGGTCTCGACGAGCACCTGGGTCAACGCCAGGTCGGGAGCGCCCTGCAGGATGAACAGCATCGCCATGCCGTAGCCGGTGACGCCGGCCAGGATGACCGCCTTGAGGCGCCGACGCGACCGGGCTGCCAGGACTGCCGCGAGCCCCATCACCCCCGCCACCAACAACTGCGCGGGCGCGTCCCATCCGTGCACCTCGATGTGGCCCAGGCCGTCGGCGATCAGGGCGCCACCCGGGACCACGATCAGCACCAGGAAGATCACGGCCAGATAGATCGGCAACGAACCGCGCTGTGTGGCACCGGTGACTTCGACGGCCGTCCGGTCGATCGCTCGCATCGTGAAGCGGTAACCGCTCTCGGCGTCGAACCGCCAGCGCAGCCGGGTCATCAGTTGTTCCACGTCGTGTTGGCGCCAGAACACGACCGCACCGGCTGCCACCGAGAGCACGGAGAAGACCAGCGGGAGAGACACCCCGTGCCACAGCGCCAGGTACTCGTCCTGGGCGCCGGTGGAGAACTGGGCGGTGTAGGGCGAGAGCAGTTCGGTCTCGCGACGTCCGAGCAGGCCGAGCACGAACCCGGCCACGGCCAGGATGGCCGGCGCGGCGATGAAGCCCACCGGGGCTTCCCGACGCGGCCGGCACGACGGGACACCCGGCTTGTCGGCGAAAGCGCCCCAGACGAACCGGGCGCTGTAGGCGGCGGTCAACGCCGAACCGGCAGCCAGGCCGAAGACGACGAGCCAACCCGCCACGGGTCCGATGCCGGTGCCGTCGCCGTGCTCGGCGATATCGAGCCAGGAGCCGTAGGCGGACTCCTTCGCCACGAACGCCGCCAGGGGCGGCAGCCCGGCCATCGAGGCCGCCGCCAGGATCGAGCTGACGAACACGACGCGCATCGACCGGCGCACGCCGCTGAGCTCACGCAGGTCACGGGTGCCGGTGATGCGGTCGATGATGCCGACCACCAGGAACAAGGTCGCTTTGAACAACGCGTGGGCGACCAGCATCGCCACCCCGGCCAGCGCGGAGCTACGGGTCCCGGTGCCGACCAGCACCATCAGGAAGCCGAGCTGACTGACGGTTCCGTAAGCCAGCAACAGCTTCAGGTCGTACTGGCGCAACGCACGCAACGCCCCGACCAGCATCGTCACCACGCCGAGCGACAGCACCAGCGGCCGCCACGGCAGCACGTCGGCGAACACCGGCGCGAACAAGGCGACGAGGTAGACGCCGGCTTTCACCATCGCCGCAGCGTGGAGGTACGCGCTGACCGGCGTCGGTGCGGCCATGGCGCTGGGCAACCAGAAATGAAACGGCACCAGCGCGGACTTCGTGATCGCCCCGACCAGGATCAGCACCAGCGCCACCGCGACGGCCAGCCCCGACGGCGGCTGGCTCAGGATGTCCGAGATGCGATACGTACCCGTGCTCTGCCCGATCATGATGATGCCGACGAGCATCGCCAGCCCCCCGAACGTGGTGACGATCAGGGCTTGCATGGCGGCGCGACGGTTCGCTTTGCGTTCCGGGTTGTGCCCGATGAGCAGGTAGGAGAAGACGGTCGTCAGTTCCCAGAAGACGTACAGGACGAACAGGTCGTCGGCCAGGACCAGACCCAGCATGGCACCGGCGAATCCGACCAGCAGGCCGGAGAAGCGCCGCACTTCGCGATCATCGGCGCGGAAGTAGTACGCGCAGTACATCAGAACCAAGGCCCCGATGCCTGTGACGAGCAGCGCCATGAGCCAGGTCAGCGTCGTCAGCCGGAACGACAACGCCAGACCGAGCGAGTCGACCCAGGTGAAACGCTCCTCGATCGATCCGCCCCCAGGTCCGGTGACCCGCGGAGTCATAGCGACGACCCAGCCGAACGCGGCCGCAGGCACCATCGCGACGATCAGGAAGCCGCGTCCAGGCAGCCGGGTGAGCAGTATCGGAGCGAGCACCGCCGCCAGGGCGTGCGCCACGACGATCCACGTCATCATCAGCGATTCCGCGCACCCGGCGGAGCGGACCGCTCAGGGGCAGCCGAGCGCCATCGGTCGTCGGTTCGGGTTAGGTCGAGCTGGCACATATCGAGCACCGGAGTCCCTCCGATGAAAACCGCCCCGGACGTGCGGACCGGCATGGTCGTTCGGGCATCGTCTCTTCAGGAACTACGCCCGTACCGGCGGTGCCCGGCTCCCCTCGACCGGCGTCGCCTTCCAGCTCGCCGGAGATGCGTCACCGGCCGGTTCCGCACCGGCCGGCGCGTCATCCGCGATGTGGCAGCCACGATCGACCACGGCCAACCCGGTGTTCCCGAAACCGTCGCCGGCGTCGTCGCCTGGGGTGTCGGGCGGGACCCACGCATGGCCGTGCTCGTTCCCGACGTCGCCGCACATGACCCGAGGCAGGGCATTGGGCGTCGTCTCGGCCGCCGGGTGAATGACGGGACCCGCCAGACCTGCGGCCACGGCGGCACGATGCTCAGTCGCCATCAACAGCATCGCCCACACCATCAGACCACTGGCCAGAAAGATCGCCAGCCACCGACGGAACGGTTGATCGCGCACGGAATGGTGAAGCCTGTCCATCCAAGCTCCGCCTCCCCGTACCTCGACCACTCACATCCTACGTGCACGGCGCCGTCGGCTCGGACGGGTCCGAGCCGACGAGACGACTCCGGCGACGCCGGCCCGGCGCCGCCAGCGGTCAGATGAGTGGTTCAGACGTCGATACGCGCGCGATCCAGCTCGGCGGCACCGGCGATGATGAACTCCTTGCGCGGCGCGACATCGTTACCCATGAGCAGCTCGAACACCTTCTCGGCGGCTTCGGCGTCGGCGGCGTTGATGCGGCGCAGCCGCCGGTGGCGCGGGTCCATGGTGGTCTCGGCCAACTGCTCGGGATCCATCTCGCCGAGCCCCTTGTAGCGCTGGGGAGTGTCCTTCACCTTCACACCTTTACGCGCCAGCTCCCGCAACGTGCGGTCGAGGTCGGCGTCGGTGTAGGTGTAGATGTACTTGTCCTGCCCCTTCCTCGGGTTCGCGATCTCGATGCGATGCAGCGGCGGCATCGCCGCATACAGCCGGCCGGCCTCGACGAACGGGCGCATGTACCGGAAGAACAACGTGATCAGCAGCGTGCGGATGTGTGCGCCGTCGACGTCGGCGTCGGACATGAGGATGACCTTGCCGTAGCGGCACTGCTCGAGGTCGAAGCTGCGCCCGCTGCCTGCGCCGAGAACCTGGATGATCGCGGCGCACTCGACGTTCTTGAGCATGTCGGCCACGGAGGCCTTCTGCACGTTGAGGATCTTGCCGCGAATGGGCAGCAGCGCCTGGTACTCCGCGTCACGCGCGGAGCGTCCGGTGCCCAGCGCCGAATCACCCTCGACGATGAACAGCTCGGAACGCTCCAAGCTGTTCGACCGGCAGTCGACCAGCTTGGTCGGCAACGCGCTGGTCTCCAACGCGTTCTTGCGACGGACGGTCTCTTTGTGCAGGCGAGCGGCCACGCGTGCCTTGGCGGCCGCGACCACCTTTTCGAGCACGGCCGTGGCCTGCGCCTTGTCCGCCCGTTTGGTGGACGACAAGATCTCGGTGAGCGCTCGTTCGGTCACGCCGGAGACGATGGCCCGAACCGCCGAGGTGCCCAAGACCTCTTTCGTCTGCCCCTCGAACTGCGGCTCGTCCAGGCGCACGGTCACCACTGAGGTGAGCCCCTCGAGCACGTCGTCCTTTTCGATCTTGTCATTGCCGGCCTTCAACCGGCGCGCGTTGGCTTTGACCTGGTCGCGCATCGCCTTGAGCAGCCCCTGCTCGAACCCGGTCACGTGCGTGCCGCCCTTGGGGGTGGCGACGACGTTGACGAACGAGCGCGAGATGGTGTCGTACCCGTTGTCCCAGCGCAGCGCGATGTCGACCGCGCACGTACGCTCGGTGTCCTTCGAGACGAGCTGGCCGTCGTCATCGAGCACGGGCACGGTCTCGCGGAACGTCTGCGAGCCGGTGAGACGCAGCACGTCGCTGACCGGCGCGCCCGGGCTGAGGTACTCGACGAACTCGCTGATGCCGCCCTCGTGGCGGAAGGTCTCTTCGACCGTCTCGCCGCCGCGCTCGTCACGTACCACGAGCTCGAGCCCCGGGATCAGATACGAGGTCTGCCGCGCCCGCGAGGTGAGCTCGTCCCACGAGTACGCCGCATCGGACAGGAAGATCTGGGGATCGGCGTAGAAGCGCACCCGAGTGCCCGTGACTCGCTTGGCCACCCGCCCGACGACGCGCAGCTCCGACCGCTCGGTGAACGGCTGGAACGGCGCGTCGGGACCGTCACCGTCGTAGCTGCCGGGCTCCCCGCGCCGGAACGACATCGCGTG
>JAJYTA010000045.1 GCA_021793295.1 Actinomycetes bacterium | reverse complement strand
GACGAGTGGTGCTGTCGACCGGCGAGCTGCAGGTCGGCATCGTGACGACGATCATCGGCGGCCCGGTCCTGATCGCCTTGGTACGCCGGCGGCGGACGGTGAGCCTGTGAGTACCGACGTCACCCCGCGCAGCGACTCCACTCCGCGACGACAGCACCTCCGGGTCGAGTCGCTCGATCTGTCCCCCACGAGCTACGCCGCCCGTGGTCGCCACGACCGGTGGTCGCTCCGGTTCGACCGCCGGGTCGTGGCCGTGTGCACGGCCCTGACCGTCGCCATCGTCGTCGTCTTCCTGACCTCGCTGGCCGTCGGCGACTACAGCATCGGCGTGCTCGACGTGGTGCGCACGCTGTTCGGCAACCCACCTGATCCGTTGGCCGAGTTCATCGTCAACGGCCGACGGCTGCCTCGGGCGCTGGTGGCCCTCCTCGTCGGGGCCGCGCTCGGCGCCTCGGGGGCGGTGTTCCAGAGCCTGTCGCGCAACCCGTTGGGCAGCCCGGACGTCATCGGCTTCACCCAGGGCGCCTCGGCCGGAGCGGTGTTCGTCATCCTCGTCGTCGGCGGCAGCCTCGCACAGGTGGCACTCGGCGCCATCGTGGGCGGCCTGCTCACCGCGACGGCCGTCTACCTGCTGGCCTACAAGCGCGGCGTGCAGGGCTTCCGGCTCATCCTCGTCGGTATCGCCGTGGGGGCGATGCTGATCTCGGCGGTGCGGTACATGTTGATGCGCGCCGAGCTGATCGAGGCGACCGGCGCCCAGGTGTGGCTCACCGGGTCGTTGAACACGCGCGGATGGAACCACGTCGTCGCCGTCGGGATCGGGATGGCGATCATCATGCCGGTGCTGCTCGGGCTGGCCCGGCCGATGCGGATCATCGAGATGGGCGACGACGCCGCCACCGGGCTGGGTGTCAACGCCGAGCGGACCCGGATCGGCTTGCTCCTGGCCGCCACCGGGCTCGCCGCCATGGCCGTCGCCGCCGCAGGCCCGATCGCGTTCATCGCCCTGTCCGCGCCGCACCTGGCTCGACGGCTCGCCCGGGCTCCCGGCACGACGGTCGGATCGGCGGCCCTCATGGGGGCGTTGCTGCTGGGCGTCAGCGACCTGGTCGCCCAGTGGGTACTCCCGCACCAGCTACCAGTCGGCGTGGTCACCGTCAGCGTCGGCGGTCTTTACCTGCTCTGGCTCCTAGCCCGCGAAGGACGGCGTCACCATGTCTGAGCACCGCCCGGAATCTCGCCTGCACGGCGACGATCTCACCCTGGCCTACGACGAACGGGTGATCTCTCAGGACCTGTCGGTGTCGATCCCCGACGGATCGTTCACGGTGATCGTCGGCCCCAACGCCTGCGGCAAGTCCACCTTGCTGCGCGCCCTGTCCCGAATGCTCAAGCCCACGGCCGGGACGGTGCACCTGGACGGCGAACTGATCACCCGGTACGCCACGAAGGAAGCTGCGCGCCGGCTGGGCCTGCTGCCGCAGACGTCCATCGCTCCGGACGGCATCACCGTCGCCGACCTCGTCTCGCGCGGGCGATACCCGCACCAGAAGATGTTCCGGCAATGGTCGGCCGCCGACTCGCAGGCGGTGGCCGAAGCCATGACCGACACCGGCATCGCCGATCTCAAACACCGGCGGGTCGACGAGTTGTCCGGTGGTCAGCGCCAGCGGGTGTGGCTGGCGATGGTGCTCGCGCAGCAGACCCCGATCCTGCTGCTCGACGAGCCCACCACGTTCCTCGACATCGCCCATCAGGTCGAGGTGCTCGAGCTGTGCCACGACCTGTACTCGAGGCTCGGCCGGACGCTGGTGGCCGTGCTACACGACCTCAACCACGCGTGCCGCTACGCCACGCATCTGATCGCGATGCGCGACGGGCGCATCGTGGCCGAAGGCCGCCCCGGCGACGTCGTCACCGAGCAGTTGGTGCAGGACGTCTTCGGGCTGGCCTGCCGGGTCGTCGACGACCCCGAGACGGGAACGCCGCTGGTCGTTCCGGCCGCCCGGCGCCGAGCCGCCGTGCCCGCCCAGGCGTGAGTCAGGGCCAGGCCGGCGTGACCATCGCCTCGCGCAACGCGGTGATGAACGCCTGCACCGGCAGCGGCGCCGGCGAGCGACCGTAGGTCGCCACCGCGATGCGGCGGTGGTCGTCGGGCAGGCGGTCGATCCGGACGTCGGGATGGCGGTTGGCCACGAGCGCCAGCCCCGGCAGAGTGCTGACCCCCAGGCCCGCGGCGACCAAGGCCTGCACGGCGACGTAGTCGTCGGTCTCGAATGCGATGTCGGGTGTGAATCCGGCGGCCTCGCACGCGGCGACGAGGTGCAGCCGGCACCGTTCGCATCCGGCGATCCAGCGGGCGTGGGCGAAGGTGGCCAGCTTCGTGCGCTCGCCCGGCCACTGCCGGTTCGCCGGCGTGACGACGTACATGGGCTCGGTCAGCACGGGGGTGATGGTGGTGTTGCGGTCGTCGCCGGCGGGTGAATCACCGTGGGCGAAGATCATCGCTACGTCGACCTCGCCGTTGCGCAACCCGGTCAGCGCCACCGGCGGTTCAGCCTCGTTCAACGCGATGTCGATGGCCGGATGGGCGGCACTGAACCGAGCCACGGCCCGCGGCACGAGCGTGGCCAGTGCCGACGGGAACGCGGCTAACCGCAGTCGCCCGGCCCGCAGCCCGGCGTGCTCGGCGACCTCGGTCTGCGCGGCCTCGACCTGCCCCAGGATCTCTTCGGCGCGCGCGGCGAGAATGCGCCCGGCCTCGGTGAGCCGGATACCGCGCCCGGCGCGCTGCGTGAGCGGCGCCCCGACGTCAGCTTCCAGCCGGGCCAGGTGGTGGCTGACCGACGGCTGCGAGTAGTGCAACTTCTCAGCCGCCGCAGTCACCGACCGCTCGCGGGCGACTGCGACCAGGACCCGAAGGCGCACAAGGTCGAGCATGAGGTCAATAATAGACATTCTTGATGTATGCCTCGAATCCTGGCATTGGACCTATGGGTGATCCTGGTGCGACGGTGGGTGGCATGCGACAGCCCACCATCTCCGACGCTCTCCACGCTCGTCGCGTGCTGGCCGGACACCTGCCCCCCACGCCGACGTGGCGCTACCCGGCTCTCGACGCCACAGCCGAGGCAACCGTACTGGTCAAGCATGAGAACGTGCAGCCGACCGGCGCCTTCAAGGTCCGCGGCGGCATCGCCCTACTGGACGCGATGGACCCGGCCGAGCGCGACCGCGGCATCGTGGGCTACTCGACGGGCAACCATGCACAGTCCCTGGCCTACGCGGCGGCACTGTTCGGGGTGCGGTGCACCATCGTCATGCCCGAGAACCCGAACCCGGCCAAGGCACGAGCGGTCGCGGGCTTCGGTGCGGAGGTCGTCGAGGCCGGAGCCAACTTCGACCAGGCCCGCGAGCACGCCGAGATGCTGGCGCACGCCCACGGCATGAACCTGATCAGCGCGGCGAACGACCCCAGGATCATCGCCGGCGTCGCCACCGTGTACCTGGAGCTGTTCGAGCAGGCGCCTGATCTCGACGTGGTCGTCGTCCCGGTGGGTGGCGGCAGCGGTGCGGCCGCGGCCTGTCTCGTCGCTGCCGCGCTCGCGCCGTCCTGCGAGGTCATCGCCGTCCAGTCGGCCGCCTCACCCGCCGGCCACGATTCATGGCGGGCCGGAGCATGCCTCCAGCGCCCGAACCAGACGGTGGCCGACGGGTTGGCCACGGGTTCGGGTTTCGAGCTCACCCAGCAGATCATGCGCACCCACCTGACCGACTTCGTGCTCGTCGACGATGCAGCCATCGCCGCCGCTCAGTGGGTCATGATGCGCGACGCGCACACCCTCGCCGAAGGCGCCGGGGCTGCGGCGCTGGCCGCGGTCCTGGCCGATCCACAGCGGTTCGCCGGGCGGCGCGTGGGTGTCGTCTGCACCGGAGGCAATGCCGCCGAGACCGAGATCCGGGCCTGCGCCACACGAGAACACGAACTCGCCTCATCCGCGTAGGGTCCGCTGCATGCGTTCGGCGGTGGTCGTGGTCATCGTGGTGGTGCTGCTCGCCGCCATCGCGGTCCCGCTCGCCCGCCTGGTCAGATCCCGCCTCGTGCTCGGCACCACCGAGAACCAGACCACCTACCGGATCCTGCACACCACCAGCCTCGCCTCGCCGGAGCTACGGGCCGGTTTGGCCAACGGCGCCGACCGTGCCGCCAAGCATCTGCGCGAACTGTTGGCCACTCCCGCCCTGGCGATCACCGACGGCGATGCGGTCACCGCCTGGGACGGCGTCGGCAGCACCCACGCCGACGACGTCCACCGGCACGCCGCGCACGCGCTCACGTCCGGTTCGACCGAGGTGCTCGATCCGGACGCGGTGGCCTGCGAGCGCGTGGACTGCCAGGTCCGCCACGCGGTCGTCGCGGCACTGACCTCCGAGCAGCACGTGGTGGGCGCGCTGATCGCCTACACGTCGACTCGCCCGTCGGCAGGCCTGGTCCGCGCGGTCGAGGAGGTCGCCCGCTTCGTCTCCGGTCAACTCGAGCTGGCGGAGTTCGACCGTGAACGAGCGAAGCTCGCCGAAGCCGAGATCCGGGCCCTGCGCGCCCAGATCTCGCCGCACTTCATCTACAACGCGCTCGGCGCCATCGCGTCGTACGTGCGTACCGATCCCGAACATGCCCGCGAGCTGCTCCTGGAGTTCGCCGACTTCACGCGGTACTCGTTTCGCCGACACGGCGACTTCACCACGCTGGCCGACGAACTGCGCTCGGTTCAGCGGTACCTGACGCTGGAGAAGGCGCGCTTCGGTGACCGGCTGTCGGTGACGCTGCGGGTGGCGCCCGAGGTGCTGCCGGTCGCGATCCCGTTCCTGTGCCTGCAGCCGCTGGTCGAGAACGCCGTACGGCATGGGCTCGAGGGCCGCGCCGAGCCCGGCCACATCGCGATCGTCGCCGAGGACGCCGGCCACGACGCTGTCATCAGCATCGACGACGACGGCGTCGGCATGGACCCGGACGTGGTCCGCGACATCCTGGCCGGCGACTCCACCGACCGCGTCGGCATCGGGATCGGCAACGTGGACGATCGGCTGCGTGCGGTGTTCGGCGACGAGTACGGGCTGGTCATCGAGACCGCCCTGGGCGCGGGCACCAAGGTCAGCATGCGGGTGCCGAAGTATCGCCCCGGCGTGCACGTCACCGGCCCGGGGACGCACTGACCAGGCCGTCTATCCCGGGCTCTGCCCTGGCGGCGCAGGCGCGGGGTCGGGACACGAGCCGGAGCGTTTCCACGCCGGGTCGAACTCGAAGTGCCACCACTCCCAGCTCATCGTCTGGCACAGGCCGTAGCGCGAACCGTTGCTCCGCAGCCAGTCCGCGGCCGGTGCCGGGCCGACATCCAGCGCGACGCCCAGGACGTGGTTCGACTCGTCCGGTGGCAGCGCCCAGACGGAAGCTTCTGTCACCGAGCCGTACTCGTCGACCTTCTCGTCGAACAGGCGCTGTTGGTGTCCGCAGGTGCGGTAACCAGAGGTCAACGACAGTTCGACCCCCTCCGCGGCGGCGTCGTCGACCGCCGCGAGCCAGGCCTGCCGGGTCGGCTCGGTCAACCCGCCGAGGTCGTCGAGGTCGCCTCGGTCGGTACACGCCGCGGCCTCGCCGTTCGCCTCGCTCGGCGCACCGAGCACGGCGACGCCGGTACCGCCCAGGAGGACACCGGCCAGCGCGATCAACATCGCCGAGCCGGCGGATCGCCGTCGGCGCTCCCACGTGTTCGTCATGCCGACCACGGTCGACGGCGAAGATCCGCACCTCGTTCGCGTCGTGTCATGGTTTCGCTACAGCTCGCGCCAACGGCCGCGGCAGCCCGCCGTCCTGTTGAACAATGACACCCGTGCCCCGCGTACTGCTGATCGAAGACGACGATTCCGTCCGGTCCGGGTTGGAGCTCGCGCTGCGCCGCCAGGGCCACGACGTCGTGACCGCCAGTACGGGCGAACAAGGGCTGCATCGTCTCGACGACCATGTCGAGATCATCGTTCTCGACCTCATGCTGCCCGGCATCGACGGCTTCGAGGTCTGCCGCCGGGTGCGAGCCCGCGGGTCGGTGCCCATCATCATGCTGACCGCCCGCAACGACGACATCGACGTCGTCAGCGGCCTCGAGGCCGGCGCGGACGACTATGTGGTCAAGCCCGTCCTGCCGCGAGTGCTCGACGCCCGCATCGGCGCGGTGCTCCGGCGCGGCGAGCGACGCGCGGGCACCGTGGACTCGTTCGGCGACCTCGTCATCGACCGGTCCGCGCTGAGCGTGACCAAGGGCGGCAGCCAGCTCGGGCTCACCCCGACGGAACTGCGCCTTGTGCTCGAGCTGTCCGGTTCGCCGTCGCAGGTGTTCAGTCGCGAGCAGTTGCTACGCGCGGTGTGGGGCCACGACTACCTCGGCGATTCGCGGATCGTCGATGCGTGCGTGCAGCGACTGCGCGCCAAGGTGGAGGACACGCCTTCGGAGCCGGTGTACATCCAGACCGTCCGCGGGTTCGGCTACCGGTTCGGGCCGGTATGACGGCTGCCGCGGACGACCGGCCGACCACGCGGAGACCGTCGTGGTCGGTCGGGCTGCGCGCCCGCCTGACGGTGGCGTTCCTGCTCGTCACTCTCGGCAGCGGGCTGGCTGCGGCCGGCTTGAGCTACGTGTCGGCGCGCAACGCGATCTTGGACGAGAGCCAGGAGCAGTTCCTCACCCAGCTGCGCGACAACGTCGCCGATGCCTCCAGCCGGCCCCGTATGCCGAGCGGAGACGCCTTGGCGGCCCTGGTCGACCAGGTGGGCCCGGAGGACACCATCGTGGTGTACGCCGACGTCGGCATCGGCGACGGGCCGTTGCTCGACCGGATACCGGCGCAGCTGCGTCGCGCCGTACGCGAACGCGCACGGTTGTCCTTCCAGCGCACCGTCGAGTCCGGCGAGCCGGTGCTGTACGCGGGCACCCCGGTAACCACCAGCAACGGCGTGCCCACCGGCGTCGAGGTGTACGCGAGGACATCGCTGGCCGCCCAACAGGACCGGATCGACGGGCTGACGCGGCAGGCGGCGGCCGTCCTCACCGCCGCCGCTGTCGTCGCCGTGGTCGTCGCACTGGTCGCCGCGCGTAGCGTGCTTCGCCCGGTCCGGGCGCTCAGTCGGGGTGCGGCTCGCCTCGGCGGCGGCGATCTGGGCACCAGGCTGCCGGTCCGGGGCAACGACGAACTGGCCGGGCTGGTCCGCTCGTTCAACGACGCCGCCGCCCGGCTCGAGGACTCGGTGACCCGGCTGCAGCGAGAAGAGGCGAACTCGCGCCGGTTCGTCGCCGACGTGTCGCACGAGCTGCGCACCCCGCTGGCCGCCATGATCGCCGTCACCGACACCGTCGACGACGAGGCCGCTCGGCTCGGCGGCGACGGCGCGGCGGCAGCTCGGGTGCTCAGCACCGAGACGCACCGCCTGGCCGACCTGGTGGAGAACCTCATCGAGATCAGTCGGTTCGACGCCGGCCGCGCGGAGTTGCACCTACGCGTCGTCGACGTGCGGGAGCTGGTCGAACGCACGATCGCCACCCGCGGCTGGTCGCCGGTGGTGCACGTGCTGCCGGCTGGACAGCCCGATGGCGCTGCGCCGCCGGTGACGATCCGGGCCGACCCACGACGACTCGACGTCGTCGTGGCCAATCTGGTCGGCAACGCCGTCACCCATGGCGCCGAGCCGATCACGGTCGCCGTCGCCGCCGCCGACGTGCCGGGCGTGGACGACGACTGCGTCACGATCACCGTGCACGATCACGGGCCGGGCCTGCCACCGGAGGAACGGCAGCGGGTCTTCAACCGCTTCTACAAGGCCGACGCCAGCCGCGGCCGAACGGAGGGCAGCGGGCTGGGCCTGGCGATCGCGTGGGAGAACGTCCGGTTGCACGGCGGGCGGATCGACGTCGCCAGCTCGCCGGGTGAGGGGACTCGGTTCACCGTGAGCTTGCCGCGCAGGGCGGACGCATGACGAGGCTGTGCTCGTGGGTGCTGGCCGCAGCCGTTCTGACGGTCTCCGCCTGCGGAATTCGGCCGACCGGAAGCATCGACGCAGGCCCGGGCGCACGAGCGAGCTGGGAGTCCGCGGTCGTCTACTTTCTTCACGACGGCCGTCCCTACCCCGCCGTCAGACCGGACCTGGACTCCGCCGGCCCGCAGGAGCTCGTCGAAGCACTCGCGGCCGGGCCGACCACCCACGAGCAGGACGTCGGTCTGCGTACCGAGGTCCCGCCGTCGGTGCGGTTGGTCGTCGACGGAGACCGCCTGGTCGTCGACAGCCCTGGCCGACTGTCCCGGGCCGCGCTGCAGCAGATCGCCTGCACGCTCCAGCGCAGCGTGACAGTCGGCGTCGACCACGCCGACTGTCCGGTGCCCTGAACTTCTACTAGCCTCACGCCATGCTCACGGTCTTGGCGGTTGACGACGAGCCACCGGCGCTGGCCGAGCTCGCGTTCCTGCTCGAGCAGGACGACCGGATCGGCCAGGTGCTCACCGCGGGCGACGGAACCGCGGCCCTGCGCCTGTTGGAGCGCGAGCACATCGACACCGTGTTCCTCGACATCCGGATGCCTGGGCTGTCCGGACTCGACCTCGCGCGTGTTCTGGCGCAGTTCCGGCGCCGACCGGCAGTCGTGTTCGTCACGGCCTACGACGACCACGCCGTCACCGCGTTCGACCTGCACGCGGTCGACTACGTCATGAAGCCGTACCGTCGCGAGCGACTGTTCGAGGCGGTACGCCGGGCCGTCGAGGCCGTGTCCGAGCCGCGGCCATCCACCGCCGGTGCCGAAGACGAGACGATCTCGGTGGAGCTCGGCGGCGTCACCCGGTTCATCCGGCGCAGCGAGGTCAGCTACGTCAGCGCTCAGGGTGACTACGCGCGCCTGCACACCCGCGACGGCAGCCACCTGCTGCGCGTGCCGCTGGGCACCCTCGAGGAACGCTGGGCGGACTCGGGTTTCGTGCGCATTCATCGCAGCCACCTCGTCGCCAGCGCGCATGTCGACGAGATCCGGCTCGACGCCGGGCGGTACAGCGTCGTCATCGGCGACACGGTCCTGCCGGTGAGCCGCAGGCACGCCCGGGAACTACGCGACGTGCTCGTCCGGCGGGCCGGGGACACCCCATGACCGAGCGGGTCACCATCACCGGTCGCCGGCGCGGCCGGCCGCCGGTTCGCCGCCGCCCCGTCACGACCGAGATCGACGCCCAGACGCGCCTGGGCGAGGTGTACATGCGCGCCCTGCTGCGGGCCCAACTGCGATTGGGCTTCACGGTGGCCGGAGCCGTGCTGGGCGTGCTCGCCGCCTTGCCGTTGCTGTTCGCGCTGGTACCAGAGGTGTCTTCGACCGAGATCGCCGGAATCGAGCTGCCCTGGGTGATCCTCGGCGTCGCTGTGTATCCGGTGCTGGTGGCTGCGGCGTGGTTCTACGTTCGCGCCGCTGAGCGCGTGGAACGCGACTTCGCCGAGATGGTCGATCGCCGATGACGGTCGAGGTCGCCGCCGTCGTACTCACGGCGGTCGCCACCGTGCTGATCGGCGCGTACGGCCTCCGCGCCGCGCGGACGACGAGTGACTTCTACGTCGCCTCGCGCACGGTCACGCCGTGGTGGAACGCTTCGGCGATCGGCGGCGAGTACCTGTCGGCGGCCTCGTTCCTGGGTGTGGCCGGGCTGATCCTGGCCTACGGCGCCGACATGCTGTGGTTTCCGGTCGGCTACACCGCGGGCTACCTCATGCTGCTGGTCCTGGTGGCCGCGCCGCTACGTCGCTCAGGGGCCTACACCCTGCCCGACTTCGCCGAAGCACGCCTGGAATCGTTGGTCGCCCGGCGGGTCGCCAGTGTCCTCGTCGTCACCATCGGATGGCTGTATCTGCTGCCGCAGTTCCAGGCCGCGGGGTTGACGCTGCGCACCGTCACCGGCGCGCCGCAGTGGGCCGGCCCGGTCGTCGTCGCGGCGGTCGTGCTGATCAGTGTGCTGGGTGGCGGCATGCGCAGCATCACGTTCGTCCAGGCGTTCCAGTACTGGCTGAAGCTGACCGCGCTCGCCGTGCCCGTCGTGTTCCTGCTGCTGGTGTGGCATGTCGACGGCCGCCCCGAGGTCGCCTCCGGTGAGCAGCCGGTGTTCGCGGAGACCACGACGGTCGACGTGGCCACCGACGTCACCATCGAGGTGCCCGGGCCGGTGATCGTCGACATCGACGGCACGCTGGACGACGAACAGATCGACGAGCGCCGGCTCGTCCTGCCCGGCGAGGTGGACGTCGCGGCTGGGACGACGCTCGTCTTCCCCGAGGGCGCGCCGATCCCGCATGCCTCTCGGCTCACCCCGCTCGACGGCGAGGCCTGGGCGCTGCCGCTGCAGGCCAACGGTGAGCACCCGCTGTACAACACGTATTCGCTGATCTTGGCGTTGTTCTTCGGCACGATGGGGCTGCCGCACGTGCTCGTGCGCTTCTACACGAATCCCGACGGGCGCGCGGCCCGGCGCACCACCGTGGCGGTGCTCGGGCTGCTGGGGCTGTTCTACGTGCTGCCTGCGGTGTACGGAGCGCTGGGCCGCCTCTACACCCCGGAGTTGCTGCTGACCGGACGGACCGATGCGGTGGTCCTCGTGCTTCCCGGGCGGCTGGTGGACGGCGCCGCCGGCGACGCGTTGAGCGCGCTCGTCGCGGCCGGAGCGTTCGCCGCGTTCCTGTCCACGTCGTCCGGGCTGACGATCTCCGTCGCCGGGGTGCTGTCTCAAGACATCCTGCGCACGCACGTGCGCAGCCCGGTCTCGGCCTTCCGGATCGGTGCCGGCCTGGCTCTGGTCGTGCCGATCGCTCTGGCGTTGTCCAGTCCCCTGCTCGGCATCGCCGACGTCGTGGGCCTGGCGTTCGCCGTGGCGGCCTCCTCGTTCTGTCCGCTGCTGCTGCTGGGCATCTGGTGGCGCCGCCTGACCTGGCCGGGTGCCGTGGCCGGGCTCGTCACCGGCGGTGGGACCTCCACGCTCGCGGTGACCGCGACGATCCTGGCCGGCCAGCAAGGCGGCTGGCTCGGCGCACTGCTGGCGCAGCCGGCTGCGTGGTCGATGCCGCTGGCCTTCACCGTCATGGTGGTCGTCTCGCTGGCCACCCCCAGGCATCTGGCCCCGGGGGTCGATCGCACGATGGTGCGCCTGCACACCCCGGAGAACCTCGATTTGGACCGCGGCGACTGGGACCCCGAGGATCGCTGGCGGCGATGAGTCAGGAAACGTCGCTCAGGTCTCGAAGCTGCTTACGGCCGAGGGGAACGCCGACGTAGATGCCCAGGATCATGAGCGCGGACAACTTCTCGTCAGGGCGTAACCGCCGCTGAAACAGCTCGATCTTCAACTCCACTTGGGTCAAGATGTCGACGAGTACCCGAATGCCGGGCTCGGTGATCTCGACGTAGGTGAGCCGACGATCCTTTCTCGACGCCACTCTGGTCAGGTGACCGTCGGCGACCAGGCCCCGGACCAGTCGCGACGCCAGCGCCGGCGTGACGTCGAGCCGTTCGGCGAGCTGGCTGATCGTCATCTGGCTATCACGCGCACCGAACACCTGGATCAGCGCTTGGTGCTGCAACGGCTCCAGCCCGTGGGCCCGCGCCTCCTCGTCGATGATCCGGAACGACTTTCGGATGGCATAGCGAGCTTCGGCGACGCTCTGGAAATACGACTTCAGATCCTGCGGCGCGGACAGCGGTAGGGAGGGCATGACGATGTCGTCGGGCACCGTACCTCCTGTTCAGCTCGCACCACTGCCACGGCCGACGATACAGCTCACCTTTCTCAGCCGACCATGAAACAAGGCCACTCAGGCAGCAGCGGCACGAGTCGTGGAAAACCACATCAACTGATTCGCCATCGAATCCAATTGACGTTCGATCTTGGCGTCGGCGCACGTGCCGTCCTGGAATTTCGTCGTGCTCGAGTTGATGACGATGCCCAGCGGTGTCGGCCAGCCGCGCAAGGCGTGAACGGTGGTCCGCAAGGACGAGAGCGCCAGCACGCCGGCCTGCCAGCCGTAGGCGCTGGCGATGCAACCGACCGCGCGACCTTGCAGGTAGGGGACGTCGTCGTCGGCCAAGTCCTGCAAGTAGTCCAGGGCGTTCTTGAGCATGCCGGACAACCCGCCGTGATATCCGGGGGTCGACACGATGACGGCGTCGGCCGCGCGCACGGATTCCAGCAGGTGCAGCGCCGCCTCACACCGGGTTTCGTCCTGCGGGTCGTACATGGGGAACTTGATGTTGTCCGCGCAATAGGCGTCGCATTGCGCGCCGGCGCGTTCGAGCCGGGTCAGGACGGCGCGCAATGCCTGCTCGGAACTGGAGTTCGCTCGGGTGGTGCCACCGATACCCACGATGCGCGGCCGGCCATTGCCGAAACTGCTCGCCGGGCTGAACGTATGTCCGTTGGACTCGGTGACGTTCGCCGCAATCGTCACGATGCATTCCTCCGATCCGGGTACGCGAGGCCGAGATTCTCTCGGAACGTCGCGCCGGAATACTCGTTGCGGAAGAGCCCACGCCGGCGCAGTTCCGGAACGAGTTGGTCGGTCGCCATCTCGATTCCGTCCGGCAGCATGTCGATCATGAGGTTGAATCCGTCGGCAGCGTCCTCGGCCAGCCAACGCTGCATCTCGTCTGCGACCTGCTCCGGGGTACCGACGACTTGATTGTGCCCACCGCCATATCGCTTGAGCAGTTCACGCACGGTGAGGTTCTCGCGCTCGGCCAACCCCACGACCGAACGACGGAATCCGATCGAGCCGGCGAACTGATCGTCGGGGACGAGCTTGTCCAGCGGCAACGGCTTGTCGAGGTCCAGATCCTCGATCGCCACGCCGACCCGCCGGGCCAGCTTGCCCATCTCCGGCTCGGTGCCCAGCGCGTCGTCCAGGGCTTCCTTGCGCGCCTTGGCTTCGGCCTCGGTACTGCCCATGATCGGCAACAGGCCGGGCAGGATGATGACGTCGTCGGCAGCGCGCCCGTGCGACTCGGCGCTGGCCCGCACGTCCTTCCGGAACAGTGCGCCGTCGGCGGGACTGCTCTGTGCGGTGAACACGACGTCGGCGTATTTGCCCGCGAGCTGTTTACCTTCGGCCGAGCTGCCGGCCTGGAAGACGATCGGGCGTCCCTGCGGGCTCCGGGGGAGCGTCAGCGGGCCGCGAACCTGGTAGTACTTCCCGGCGTGGCCGATCTCACGGACCTTGGCCGGGTCCCCGAAGATCGCCTCGGACTTGTTGCCGACGAGTGCGTCGTCGTCCCACGAGTCCCAGAGCTTGAACGCGACGTCGAGGAACTCGTCGGCGCGCTCGTACCGGTCGCGCCGGTCGGGGAGCACGCCGCTGCCGAAGTTGTCGGCCACCGCGGGGACGAAGGTGGCCACCGCGTTCCATCCCGCTCGCCCGTTGCTGAGGTGGTCGAAGGTCGAGAACCGGCGGGCCAGATCGAACGGCTGGTTGAACGTCGTCGACGCCGTGCCCACCAGGCCGATGTGCTCGGTCACGGCCGCCATCGACATCAGCGCCGTCACCGGGTCCAACGCCCCGAGCGCCGGGCGTTCCACTCCCTCCTCCGAGCTGGACAGCGTGTCGGCCAGGAAAAGGCAATGAAACCGACCGCGTTCGGCGGCGCGTGCACACGCTTGGTAGAAGTCGGCCCGGACGTAGTCCGAGGCGTCTCCGTCGCGGACCATCCATGAGCCCAGGTGCATACCCAAGCCCATGAGGGTGGCCGAGAGAACGATGTCGTCCTTCGCCATGGGATCTCCTACACATCGGCAGTCAACTACTCACATCATTGACTTGAGTCAAAGATTCGTCAAGAGGGCGATCGCGGATCTCGGCCCCGGCCCGACAGGCGAGGGACCGCTCGTCGCGCCACACCGACCGCTCGTCGCATCGATGAAGCCCACACGCCGAGCCGACCGACCGCTCGCCGACCACCAGCGCGCGAACACTGCCGAGCCGCCGAGCCCAGCCCTACGGTGCGGCGTGAAACCGGCCTGTGTGAGCCGGACCACACTGACGAGGAGGTTGAAGCGTGGCGCACCTCGACGATCCGCCGCCGGAACGATCAAGCCCCACCGCTGAGGACTACGAAGCCGCCTGGGCCAGCCCGGAATTCATCGAGCTGCGACGCCGCGTCCGCTCGTTCGCGTTCCCGATGACGGTGGCCTTCATGGCCTGGTACTTCCTCTACGTCCTGCTGTCCACCTACGCCGTGGGCTTCATGTCCACCCGCATCGCCGGCAACATCAACATCGGACTCGTCCTCGGGCTCGGGCAATTCGCCTCGACGTTCCTCATCACGTGGCTCTACATCCGCCACGCCGACAGGAAACTCGACCCGATCGCCACCGAACTCCGGAACGGCCTGGAGGCGGTGCAACGATGACCGACATCGGCAACCCCGCCGTCAACATCACGATCTTCGCCGTCTTCGTCATCGCGACCCTGTTCATCGTGCTGCGCGTGTCGAAGACCAACAAGACCGCCGCGGACTACTACGCGGGTGGACGCGCGTTCACCGGGCAACAGAACGGCCTGGCCATCTCCGGCGACTACCTGTCGGCCGCGTCCTTCCTGGGCATCGCCGGTGCCGTCGCCATCTACGGCTACGACGGCTTCCTGTACTCCATCGGGTTCCTCGTCGCTTGGCTCGTGGCGCTGCTGCTGGTGGCCGAACAGCTGCGGAACACCGGCCGCTTCACCATGGCCGACGTGGTGTCGTACCGGCTGCGCCAACGTCCGGTGCGCACCGCCGCGTCGACGACGACCCTGGCCGTCTCGTTCTTCTACCTGCTCGCTCAGATGGCCGGAGCCGGCGGTCTGGTCGCGTTGCTGCTGGGCATCGACGGCCAGGGCGGCCAGCGCGTGGTCATCGGCGTCGTCGGCGCGATCATGGTGTTCTACGTCCTGGTCGGCGGGATGAAGGGCACGACGTGGGTGCAGATCATCAAGGCTGTCCTGCTGGTCGCCGGGACGGCTGTCATGACGGTCTGGGTCATGGCCAAGCACAACTTCAACCTCTCGGCCCTGATGGGCGCCGCAGTCGACCGGGCCGGCGGGCTGGAGGAGCTCCTCGAGCCGATGAACCGGTACGGCGCCAGCGGCACGTCGAAGCTCGACTTCATCTCGCTCGCCGTGGCGCTCGTGCTCGGCACCGCGGGGCTGCCGCATGTGCTGATGCGGTTCTACACCGTGCCGTCGGCCAAGGAGGCCCGGCACAGCGTCACGTGGGCGATCGCGATCATCGGCCTGTTCTACCTGTTCTCGCTGGTCCTGGGGTACGGCGCCGGCGCACTCGTCGGCTCGGAAGAGATCCTCAACGCCCCCGGCGGGGTCAATTCCGCAGCACCCCTGTTGGCCTACGAGCTCGGCGGGACCCTCCTGCTGGGCATCATCGCCGCCGTGGCGTTCGCGACGATCCTGGCCGTGGTCGCCGGCCTGACGATCACCGCGTCGGCGTCGTTCGCGCACGACATCTACGCCAACGTCATCAAGAAGGGCCAGATGCGCGCCAACGACGAGGTCCGCGTCGCCCGCATCACCGCGGTCGTGATCGGCGCCGTCGCGATCGGCGGTGGCATCGTGGCCGCGAACCAGAACATCGCGTTCCTGGTGGCACTCGCGTTCGCCGTCGCGGCCAGCGCGAACCTGCCGGTCATCCTGTACTCGCTGTTCTGGAAGCGGTTCAACACCAGCGGCGCGCTGTGGAGCATGTACGGCGGCCTGCTCACGGCGGTCACGTTGATCGTCTTCTCGCCCGCCGTATCGGGCAAGCCGGTCGACCCGGCCACCGGCCGCAGCCCGTCGATGATCCAGGGCGTCGACTTCCACTGGTACCCGCTGGACAATCCCGGCCTGGTGTCGATTCCCGCAGGATTCTTCCTCGGCTGGCTGGGCACCCGGCTGTCGAAAGAGTTCAACCAGGCCAAATACGCGGAAATGGAAGTTCGCTCACTCACCGGTGCGGGAGCCGAGAAGGAGGTTCAGCACTGACATGACTCGCCGTTCGCCGGCCGGTCGTCATGCGGACACTACGGTGTCGTACCGGGTCAGCCCGACGTCAGCGCGGCCGGGCGGACCTGAGACGATCGACCGGCGGACGGCGACCTTGCCGATCTGAAGTCGCGGTGGTGAGGTAGACGGCAGTGGTCTCGGCGCACTGACGGACACGATGACACGAGGAGCAGACGAACGTGACGAATGACGCTCTGTCCAACCTTCTGCACGAGGAGCGGCGTTTCCCGCCGTCTGAAGAGTTCGCGGCCCAGGCCAACGCCACCGCCGCGATGTACGACGACGCCAAGGCCGACCGACTGGCCTTCTGGGAGCGCCAAGCCCGCGAGTTGCTCACCTGGGACTCCGAGTGGAACCAGGTCCTGGACTGGAGCAACCCGCCGTTCGCGAAGTGGTTCGTCGACGGCAAGCTCAACGTCTCGTACAACTGCGTCGATCGCCACGTCGAAGCCGGCCTCGGCGACCGCGTCGCCATCCACTGGGAGGGTGAGCCCGGCGACAGCCGCACCCTCACCTACGCCGACCTGCAGCGCGAGGTGTGCAAGGCCGCAAACGCCCTCACCGAGCTGGGCATCGGTCACGGCGACCGGGTGGCGATCTACCTGCCCATGATTCCCGAGGCGGCCATCGCGATGCTGGCCTGTGCCCGGTTGGGCGCCATCCACTCCGTCGTCTTCGGCGGCTTCTCCGCCGAAGCGCTGCGCAGCCGGATCGACGACGCCGAGGCCAAGCTCGTCATCACCGCTGACGGCGGCTACCGCCGCGGCAAGCCGGCCTCGCTCAAGCCCGCGGTCGACGAAGCCGTCGCCGCCTCGCCGAGCGTACGCAACGTGCTCGTCGTCCGGCGTACCGAGCAGGAGGTCGCCTGGAACGCCGACGTCGACCTGTGGTGGCACGACGTCGTCGGCCGCCAGCCCGACACTCACCGCCCGCAGCCGCACGATGCTGAGGACACGCTCTTCATCCTCTACACCTCCGGCACGACCGGAAAGCCCAAGGGCATCAAGCACACGTCGGGCGGTTACCTGCTGCAGTCCGCCTACACCCACCGCTACGTCTTCGACCTCAAACCCGAAAGTGACGTGTTCTGGTGCACCGCCGACATCGGCTGGGTCACCGGGCACAGCTACGTCGTGTACGGCCCGCTGGCCAACGGCGCCACGCAGGTGATGTACGAGGGCACGCCGGATCACCCTCAGCCGGGCCGCTGGTGGGACGTCGTGCAGAAGTACGGCGTCACGATCCTGTACACCGCGCCCACGGCCATCCGCACGTTCATGAAGCAGGGCGAGGAGATCCCCGGCAGCCGCGACCTCTCGTCGCTCCGGGTGCTCGGCAGCGTCGGTGAACCGATCAACCCCGAGGCGTGGATCTGGTACCGCCGCGTCATCGGTGGCGACCGCACCCCCGTCGTCGACACCTGGTGGCAGACCGAGACCGGCGCCATCATGATCAGCCCGCTGCCCGGCGTCACTTCGGCCAAGCCGGGCGCCGCGCAGACGCCCCTGCCCGGCATCGAAGCCGACGTCTTCGACGAGTCCGGTACCGCCGTCGAGAAGGGCCGCGGCGGGTACCTCGTCCTGACCGAGCCGTGGCCGGCGATGCTGCGCACCATCTGGGGTGACGACGAACGCTTCATCGACACCTACTGGTCGCGCTACGAGGGCGTGTACTTCGCCGGCGACGGCGCCAAGAAGGACGACGACGGCGACCTGTGGCTGCTCGGCCGGGTCGACGACGTCATGAACGTCTCCGGGCACCGGATCTCGACCACCGAGGTGGAATCCGCGCTGGTGTCGCACGACAAGGTCGCCGAAGCCGCGGTGGTCGGCGCCACCGACCCCACCACCGGGCAGGGCATCGTCGCGTTCGTCATCCTGCGTGCCTCCGCCGGCGAGGGCGGCCCGGACGTCATCAAGGAACTGCGTGATCACGTGGCCAAGGAGATCGGCCCGATCGCCAAGCCGCGCCAGATCATGGTCGTCCCCGAGCTGCCGAAGACCCGGTCGGGCAAGATCATGCGGCGGCTGCTGCGCGACGTCGCCGAGAACCGCGAGCTGGGCGACGTGCAGACGCTCGCCGACCCCACCGTGATGAACCTCATCAGCGAGGGCATGGCCGCCGGCTCCGGCGAGGACTGACCCACCCACCCCCACGACCATCGGCGTCGTGATCGCCTCACGCGTTGAGCGCGGCGATCGCGGCGCCGATCTCGTGCAACCTCGTCCGCAGGCTGGCCGGTTCGAGGACCTCCACGCCGGTCATCAAGGACGTGAGCTGATGGGCGGCGACGTCTTCGGCCTCGGTCCACACGGTGGTGACCCGCCAGCCGTCGTCGTCCGGTTCTTCGGCAGCAGCCCGCGCATCGGAGGCTGCTTCGACGCCCACGTAGTGATGCAGGTTGCGTAGCGCTCCGGGTGACAGGCGCACGCGACACCGGTACCGCAGCAGCGAGCGGTCGAACTCGCGCGACGACGCCGCCCACCACGCCGCCAGGTCGAAGCCGTCCGGGCGCTGCGACGGCTCGGCCCGTACCGTCACGTCGTCGATACGCCCGGCGCGATACGTGCGGATCTGCCGCCGATGCGCCGCGACGAGGTACCAGGTCCCAGCCTTCAGCACCAGGCCCAGCGGGTCGAGACGACGGCGCACCGTCCGGTCGGCCCGACGGTAGGTGACGTCGATACGGCGGTCGGACCAGACGGCCTCGGACAGCGCACCGAGCTGCTCCGGCGGAGTCGTCGGGCCGAACCAGCCCGGCGCGTCCACGTGGAACCGTTCGCGCAGCCGCCCGGCGCGGCCACGCAGTTCCGGCGGCAGGGTCGCGATGACCTTGGTCTGGGCGGCGACCAGGACGGTTCCCAGCCCCAGATCGGCGACCGCCGACGGCACACCGCCGAGGAACAGCGCCGCCGCCTCGTCACCGGTGAGCCCGTCGAGGCTGGTCCGCCACCCCTCGACCAGCCGGATACCACCGCCCGGCCCCGTCTCGGTCCAGATCGGCACACCGGCTTGCTGCAACGCCGCCACGTCGCGGTAGACGGTGCGGACCGACACCCCGAGCTCATCGGCGATGGCAGCGGCGGTGGCAGCCCGTCGCTGCTGCAACAGCAGCATCGTGGCGACCAGCCGTCCAGCTCTCATGGACATCGACACTACGCCGATTCCCTGACAGGAGATGTCAGCTATCGGCTCGCATACTCGATGGCATGACTACCTGGAGACGATTCACCGACGAAGCACCCGAGTTCGCCCGTGAGGCCAGGGCCGGGCTCGAAGCCGCCAAACACCACGTACTCGCGACGTTGCGCGCCGACGGCTCACCGCGGGTGAGCGGAACCGAGGTGGACTTCTTCGGCGACGACCTCGTCCTGGGATCGATGCTCCACGCGATGAAGGCTCGCGATCTGCAGCGCGACCCACGGTTCGCGCTGCATTCCAACCCGGGAGACGGGTCGATGACCACGCCCGACGTCAAGGTGTCCGGACGCGCCTTCGAAGCAGGCGCCGAGGACGTCGCCGCGTATGTCCGGCACGCCCCGGAGACGCCGCAACCGTTCCACCTGTTCCGCTTGGAGATCGACGACGTCGTCCTGGCCGGGCTCAACGCCCGGCGCGACGCCATGCTGATCCGGTTGTGGCGGCCGGGCCAGCCGGTCCGGACGTTCGAACGCCGTTGAGCGATTCCCGCCACGCAGGTCGTCGATCGCGACCAGCAGGGCCCCGCCGTGCTCTAGAGTCGACACCAGATCATGTGCAACAAGGCTCAGCGACGAGGGGAGTGCTGGATGGCCATCCGGGCAACCAGTGACGCCGCGGAGACAGAGGCCTCCATCGGCCAGCTCGTGGCCGCTATCAAGACCGACCTCACCGCGCTGGTGCGTGACGAGATCGAGCTTGCCAAGACCGAGATGCGCGAGGACGCGAAGTCCGTCGCGCTGGGTGGCGCGATGGCCGCCGTCGCCGGCGTGTTCGCCCTGTTCGCGTTCATCATGGGATCGTTCGCGCTGGTGTACGGCATCCGGGCCCTCGGTATCACGCTGGGCTGGTCGTTCCTCATCGTCACCGGCTTCTACCTGTTCGTGACGCTGGTCCTGCTCCTGGTGGCCAAGGGTCGGTTCGGGCGGTTGTCCAAGGCCGAGCGTACGAAGGTGACCGCTCGACAGGCTGCCGCAGCCCTCCGGCCGTCCAACTCCGACCGGACGTGACCGCCACCGCGACGCCCCGGCACACCGTCGACATCCCGGGCCCCTGGACGCATCGATCGATCTTCGCCAACGGTGCCCAGTTCCACATCGCCGAGATGGGTCGCGGCCCACTGGTGTTGATGCTGCACGGCTTTCCGGAGTTCTGGTGGGCCTGGCGGCACCAGATGCCCGCCATCGCAGCTGCCGGCCGCCGTGTGGTCGCGATGGATCTGCGCGGCTACGGCGGCAGCGACAAGACGCCCCGCGGCTACGACCCGTTCACCTTCGCCGCCGACATCACCGGGGTGATCCGGTCGCTCGGGGAGCGACACGCGGTCCTGGTGGGGCACGGATGGGGTGCCTACGGCGCGTGGACGGCCGCGGCGATGCGCCCGGCCCATGTGACGGCGTTGGTGGCGATGTCGATGCCGCATCCGCTGATCCTGCGTCATCACCTGTTGCGCGGCCGGTTCCGCCGCAGCGGTTCGCTGGCCGGCGTCCAGCTGCCGATGGTTCCGGAGCGACGCCTCATCGCCGATGACGGCGCCCTGGTGGAACGGCTGCTCCGGCGGTGGTCCGCTCCGGACTCGGCCTTCCCCGACCACGAAGCCGCTCGCCACTACCGCGGCGCCATGCAGCTGTGGCCCGCGCCGCACTGCGCCCTGGAGTACCAGCGCTGGTTGTTCCGCTCACTGTTCCGCGGTGACGGCCGTCGCTTCGCCAAGCGGGTGCAAGATCCACTGAGCCTGCCGGTACTGCAGGTCCACGGACTGCAGGACCGCAACATCTCCGCCGAGCTCGCCGCGGGGTCGGCCGAGCAGCTGGTCGGCCCCTACGAGTGGCTGGGGCTGGAGACCGCGGGCCATTTCCCCCACGAAGAGGAGCCGGAGTTGGTCACCGACGCGCTCGTCCGGTGGCTCGGCACCCTTCCGGCCTGACGTCGCCAGCTCACGTGCACTCGCCGGTGGCGACCGGCTCCGTCGCGTCCCCGGCTTCCATGGCGACCTCGGCAAATTCATCCAAGGCCAGCGCATATCCGGTGCTGGGGTCGGTCAACGAGGCGGCGAACACCACGCCGTGGACGACGCCGTCGGGCGTGACCAGCGGCCCGCCGGAGTTGCCGGACCGGATGTTGCCGCGAAGCGACAGCACGTTCCGGTTCACCGGATCGGCGTCGTAGATGTCGCGCCCGAGCAACTGTCGGGCGTCGCGGATCCGGACCCCTTCGCTGTGCAGCGGCCCGTTGTTCGGGTACCCGATGGCCACGGCGTCGGCGCCGCCTTCGAGCTCTCCGTCACCCAGCGTCAACGGCGGCAGGCTCAGCCCGGGGACACTGAGGACGGCCAGATCGGTGTCCGGGTTGAACGACACGACGCTCGCCGCGAGCGGTTCGCTGTCCGGATACGTGATCACCGGCTCGCTGACCCCGGCCACCACGTGCGCGTTGGTCATCACCCGCTCCGGCGAGACGACGAAACCGGAGCCGGTGATGATGCGGTCGCACGACTCGGCCCGGCCGGTGATCTTGATGACGCTGCCCGCGGCGGCACGGACCTCGGGGTCACGGTGCAGCAGGCTGTTCGGTGGCTCCACCGCGACGATCGGCTCTGCTTCCCACGGCGCAACCACCTGGGGAAACCCGCCGGAGTCCACGACGTCGCCGAACGCGCGCCGCACAGTCGACGGCGAGACGGGTATCGCCCGGTCGACGAGTCCGAGGATGCTCGACTCGCGCACCCCCGGCGAGGCGTACGGGACGGCGGCCGACGAGATCGCCAGCCCGCACGCCCACGCCGCCACCAGCAGGCCGGCCACGCCGAGGGCGGCACCGCCGGCCGCGTCGAAGCGCCGCGCCGGACGGGACGACACTTTCGACCGCACCCATCCGCCGGCCCACGACAACACGCCCTGCCCGATCGAGGCGACCCCCAGGATGAGCAGGATGGCCAGCACCGAGACGCCCAACCCGGGTTCGAATCCGCCCAGCACCGTGGGGACCAGCAACAGCCCGGCGAACGCACCGCCGACGAAACCGATGAACGACAACAAGCCCACGACGAAGCCGTGCGTCCAGCCGGTGTAGCCGACGACGATGGCCAAGACGATGATCAGCAAGTCCACCGCATTGAGCCCCAGGATCACATCGCACCTCGACCTTCACGACGAAAAGATCGCTCGTCATCCCGCACCGGATCGGGCAGGGCCCGGACGTCGGTGCGATCCCACGGTTCGTCAATTCCGGCAGCTTCGAACAATCGGGACAATACGCCAGCAGTGAACCCCCACACCAGCAGGTCACGCACGTGGAACGCCGGTCCCACGGCTCCGGACGGGTGTCGCACCCGCATCCGATTCGCCGGATCGAGCAATTCGGCCAGGGGAACCCGATGCACCGACGCCACCTCGGCGGCGTCGACGACACGCACCTCACTCGGCTCGCGCCACCACGCCAGAACGGGGGTGACGGAGTAGTTGGTGACGGGGATCCACATGGCCGGCAGCGTCGTGATGACGTCGACGCCGGCCGGGTCGAGTCCGGTTTCTTCCTGGCCCTCACGCAACGCAGCGCCGACCGGCCCGTCGTCGGACGGGTCGATCACGCCGCCGGGAAAGGCCGCCTGACCCGGATGGCGACGCAGACCGTGCGCCCGCTCGGTCAGCAGGACGTCTGGCCTGCCGTCGGACTCGCCGAACAACACCAGCACCGCCGACGGCCGCGCCGACCCGTCCGGCGGCGGTTCGAACCGGGACAGCTGCCCTGGCCTGATGGTGCCCGCCGCGGCGACGATGGGACGCAACCACTGCGGGCGAGTCACGCACGCGGCCCTTCGCGCACCAGTTTGGCCGCAACCTTCGGGTCGGTGGGCCCTTCGCCGTAGGCCGGGCACCACCGCGCCAGCGGGCAGGCACCACAGGCGGGGCGACGCGCATGGCACCGGCGTCGGCCGTGCCAGATGACCCGATGCGACAGCATCGTCCAGTCCTTCTTCTCGAACAGCGCCGCGACGTCGGCCTCGATCTTCACCGGGTCGGTGTGCTCGGTCCACCCCCATCGGCGGGACAGCCGGGCGAAGTGGGTGTCGACGGTGATGCCCGGGACCCCGAAGGCGTTGCCGAGCACGACGTTCGCGGTCTTGCGGCCCACGCCGGGCAGCGTGACCAGGTCGCTGAGCCGCCCTGGGACCTCGCCGCCGAACTTGTCCACGAGCGCCTGCGACAGTTTGAGGATCGAGTCGGTCTTGGCCCGGAAGAATCCCGTCGGCTGGATGAGCTTTTCGACGTCCTCGCGCTCGGCGGCGGCCAGGGCCGCGGCGTCGGGATACCGGGCGAACAGTGCCGGAGTCACCGAGTTGACCCGGACGTCGGTGGTCTGCGCCGACAGCACGGTGGCGATGAGTAGCTCGAACGGTGTGGTGAAGTCGAGCTCGCAGTGTGCGTCGGGGTACAGCTCGGCGAGTTCGCGGTTGATGCGGCGAGCACGGCGGACCAGGGCGAGACGGGATTCGGATTCGAGCATGGGCACGCCCTCACCTTATGTGCGCTCGGCGTCGGACTGGTCGAATCGCCCTGCAGCAGGGGCGAATGGTCGGTCATGATGGGCCGAAGGCACAATAGAGTGCGGTCGATGTGATGCGAAAGACATACTCGGGCCAGGTGGATCGAGTGTTCGTTCGCATCCTGGCTTGCCGGCGAGGAGGACCTGTCAGTGGTAGATGACGTGCTGCGGAGCGCACCCCTGTTCCGCGAGTTGGACGACGAGGCAGCGGCAGCGCTGCGCGCCTCGATGACCGAAGTCCAGCTCAGCCGGGGCGAAACTCTATTTCGCGAGGGTGACGAAGGCGACCGCGTCTACGTCGTCACCGAGGGCAAGATCAAGCTGGGCCGCACCGCTCCTGACGGTCGCGAGAACCTGCTCGCACTGCTCGGGCCCGGTCAGATGTTCGGGGAGCTGTCCCTGTTCGATCCCGGCCCGCGGTCGGCGACGGTCACCGCCGTCACCGACACCACGCTGTGGAGCCTGAGCCATCCGGACCTGCTGCCGTGGCTCACCGGCCGGCCCGAGGTCGCGCGCGGGCTGCTGGCCCAGCTCGCCTCGCGCCTGCGCCGCTCCAACGACACACTCGCCGACCTGGTGTTCTCCGACGTTCCGGGACGGGTCGCCAAGCAGCTGCTCGACCTGTCCACCCGGTTCGGCGTGCCCTCCGACGAGGGAGTTCGCGTCGTGCACGACCTCACGCAGGAGGAGTTGGCCCAACTGGTCGGCGCCTCGCGCGAGACGGTGAACAAGGCGCTGGCCGACTTCGTCGCTCGTGGCTGGTTGCGTCTGGAGCAGCGGTCGGTGGTCATGCTCGACGTCGAGCGGTTGCGTCGCCGCGCCCGCTGAGGTGCTCCAGGGCGGCCTGCACCGTCTGCTCGGCCGCCGGCCACAACGATCGGTCCACGTCCGCGTACACGATCTCGACCACGTCGCGCGCCGTTCGCGCGCCGGCAGCCAGCGCGGCACGCACTTCGTCGAGGCGTCTGGCCCGGTGCTCGATGTAGCCGGTGATCACCGCGGCCGCGTCGGCACGTCGGGGGCCGTGCCCAGGCAGTAGGAGGCAACCAGGTGCGGCCTGCTCGCGCAGGGTGGCCAGGGAGGCGAGATAGTCGCCGAGGTCGCCGTCCGGGTGCATCACCACAGTCGTGCCACGTCCCAGCACGGTGTCGCCGCTGAACAGCACCGCGCCGTCGTCGGCGATCACACAGATCGAGTCCCGCGTGTGCCCCGGGGTGTCGACGACGCGCAGGTCGCGCCCGGCGACGTCGAGTCGCTGCCCGTCCGGCGGCAGCGACGCACCGCCGCGGCACAACGCCGGGTCGCGGGCGACGACCGGGGCTCCGGTGAGCTCGTGGAAGCGTTGCGCGCCGCCGGAGTGATCGTCGTGATGATGCGTCAACAGCGCCATCGCCACCGGGCCCTCGGCCGCCACCGCTCTCAGGTGTTCCTCGAGCAGCGGGCCGGGATCGATGACGACGTTGCCGGCCGCGGTGCGCACGATGTACGTGTTGGTGCCCTCCAGCGTCATCGGGCCGGGGTTGTCCGCCCGGATCGCCCGGCACCACGGCGGCAGCTGCGGCTCGGCGTCGGCCCTCATCGCAGGTCTCCTGGATCGTCACCGGGGTAGTCGGGGTCCGATGGCAGCAGCACCCGCACGTGCTCGCCGTCGTCCACCCACCCCGGCTGGATGGTGTCGATCACTCGGCCCACACCGGCGGCCAAGGCCTCGGCTGCCGTCGCGAAGCCCCGGAGTTCGTCGAGGACGGCGTAGGTGGGCGGCAGCATGACCAGCTCACCGGCGCCCGCGCGCTCGATCGCCGTCGCCGGAGGCAGCCATTCGACGTGCTCGACCTCACCGGAGACGTCGGCAGCCTCCTGCCCTGGCGGAAGAGCGGCCAGGAAGAACCAGGTGTCGTAGCGGCGCTCCTCGAATCGCGGAGACACCCACCGTGCCCACGGGACCAGATCGGCCGGATCGAGCCGGACGCCGGTCTCCTCGTGGGTCTCGCGGATGGCGGCCCGGACGAACGCACGCGACGTCGCCGGATCGGTGTCGAGCCCCTCCGCCCACCCGGGAAGGTCGGCGGACTCGGAGCCTGGGTCGTGGTCACCCGGATCGACACAACCACCCGGAAAGGCGATCATGCCGCCGGCGAAGGCCATGGCGGTGTGCCGCAAGTGAACGTAGACCTCGAGCCCGCGGCGAGTGTCGCGCAGCAGCATGACGGTGGCCGCCGTCCGAGCGTGCACCGTAGGACGTGCCCCGGCTACGAACGCCCGCGCGCGGCGCGCCTGCGCCTCCGGCAGGATCCGCCCCGGCTGCACGGCGATCACCCGACCTCGACGATCATCTCCACCTCGACCGGGGCCCCGAGCGGGAGCACCGCGACGCCGACAGCGCTGCGCGCATGTTGACCGGCGTCGCCGAACACCTGCCCGAGCAGCTCGCTCGCGCCGTTGGCCACCTGCGGCTGGCCGGTGAAGTCCGGCGCGGAGGCGACGAAGGCGACCACCTTGACGACCCGGGTGACCGCGGAGAGGTCACCAACGGCCGCCCGCACCGCCGCGAGCGCATTGAGCGTGCACTGCTGCGCGCACTGCTGTGCCTGCTCGACCGTCACGTCCGCGCCGACCTTGCCGGTGTGCAGCAGCTCGCCGTCGCGCAGGGGCAACTGTCCGGAGGTGTACACGTAGGACTCCGAGCGCAGCGCCGGCACGTAGGCAGCCACCGGCTTCGCCACGTCGGGCAGAGTCAGCCCCATCTCCTCGAGTCGCCCTTCGGGCGTGCTCGCCGCCATCGTTGCCCCTTTCGTATCCAGCTACGGACGTGGTTCCTACTCAGCCTTCTGGCGTTTGAAGTAGGCGACGAGATTCTCGGGGTTCATGCCGGGGACGATCTGCACCAGCTCCCAGCCGTCCTCGCCCCAGTTGTCCAGAATCTGCTTCGTCGCGTGCACCAGGACCGGTGCCGTAGCGTATTCCCACTTGGCCATGGTCGCGAGCCTACGCCGGACGACGATCGACGATCACCCCACCCGGCCATCACACCCAGCGTGAGCCTTGGCCGTGATGTTCGTCGAACACCAGCCAGGTGCGGGTGCTCTGGACGCCGGGAACGTCTTGGATGTGCTCGAGCACCACGTGGCGCAGTTCGGCGTTGTTGGGGGCTCGGACCAGCGCCAGGACGTCGAAGTCGCCGCCGACCAACGCGAAGTGCTCGATGTACGGCAACGATTCCAGCGCCGCGGCGACCTCGCGCCAGGTGTTCTGCTGGATCGACAACAGGACGTACGCGCTCGTCGACAGGCCGGCCCGTTCGGGGTCGACGTGAGCGCCGAAGCCGGTGATGACGCCGTCGGCGAGCAGCCGGTCGACCCGCGCGTATGCGTTGGCCCGCGACACATGCACCTGCTCGGCGAGGCTGCGGATGGACATGCGGCCGTTGACGGTCAGTTCGGCCAGGATGCGGCGGTCGACATGGTCGAGAGCGCGGGGAGACGAATGGCCGGTCTGCCACCTGTGACGCGCCTCACGTCGAGACGTTTGGTCTTCATCCACCGTTGCCACCAGCCGCCTGTCACCAGTTCGTCGCCGTTGTAGAGATGACCATCTTAATCAGCGCACTATTTGTGGAAAGAGCTACAGAGCGTCCGACTTCTGTCGGTTCCCGCCTCGCGGCCGAAGGGTGAGTGAGCCATGACCACGCAGGCCGAACATCGGGTGCCGTCCGTCGACCCTCCGCCGCGGCCGTCATCACCCGAATCGCTGCTGCCGTCGGCCGAGCCGATCCGCTTCCTCGCCGACGACGGCACGGCTGTTCCGGCCGAGCAGCATGGCCGGTACGCCCGGCCGTCCGTGGACGTGCTGCGGCAGGCCTATCGAGCGATGGTGGTGGGCCGCAGATTCGACGCGCAGGCCACTGCGCTGACCAAACAGGGCCGCCTGGCGGTGTATCCGTCGAGCCGGGGCCAGGAGGCCTGCCAGACCGGCGCTGTCCTGGCGTTGCGCCCGACCGATTGGCTGTTCCCGACCTACCGCGACACGATGGCGTTGATCACGCGGGGTATCGATCCGGTCGAGGCGCTGACGTTGCTGCGCGGCAGTTGGCACTGAGGCTAC
>JAJYTA010000044.1 GCA_021793295.1 Actinomycetes bacterium | reverse complement strand
CCCCCGTCTGCTCGACCCCGAGGGCTTCTACTCCTTCCAGGACCAGGGCGTGCAGACCTGGCGGTACCTCCTGGTGCCACACTCCGGTGACTGGCGCACGGCCGGGCTCACCCGTCGCGCGGCCGAGTTGGGCGCGCCCGTGCGGGCGATGCTGGAGAGCTTCCACGACGGTTCTCGCCCGGCTCAGGACAGTTTCGCCGCCGACGGATCGGGGCAGGTCATGGTCACCGCGCTCAAGGGTGGGGAGGACGGCGATGCCGCGGCTCCGGACGTGATCGTCCGCGCGGTCGAGACCACGGGCGCTCCTACGCGCGCCCGCATCGACCTGCCGTTCGTCGGCCGCACTGTGGAGGCCGACTTCGGCGCCAGCCAGATCCGGACGTTCCGCGTCCCACGCGACCCGCAGGAGCCGGTCCAGGAGGTCGACCTGCTGGAGTGGGCCGTGGACGACGCCGATGGCTGAGGACCGGCCGCGCTTCGGCCTCGAGGTGCTGGACGCCGACGGCGCGGTGCTCGCCGCTGTCGGCCGGGCCACACCCGGCGAGGTGGTCGTCGGACCGCTGACCGTCACCGTCGAGGTCGGCGAGCCGGACGCTGCCGGGCTGGCGCCGGTCACGCTCGACGTCACTGCAGGCGGTGATCCCTTCACCGGGCATCTGCGCCTCGTGGCCGGGGTCGACGACGCCTCGGACCCGTGGTGGCTGATCCCGGGGCTGTTCTACGGCGAGAACCGGCCGGCGGCGTGTGAGCGCCGGTTTCCCCGGTTCGAAGTCGGCGCGGCGGACGCGGCCGGGATGGTCAGCGACCACTGGTCGTTCCGCTCCGATCGCGCCGCGACGCCAGCGGTCTTCGCCTGGGGGGAGGGCGGCGGTGTCGTCGTGCTCACCGCGGAGACGTCGGCGTGCGGGCTGACCGGCGTCGGGTTCGACCACGCCGGTACCCGCGCCCGTGCCCACGTCGTCTTCCCGTTCCGGGAGGATCCGGTGACGTACTACGGCTCGAGCGCACCGCTGCCGGCGACCGCGGCGAGCTACACCTGGCGCCCGGGCGAGCGGGTTCGACTGTCGGCCTCGGTCGGGACGCTTCCGGCGCAGCGCCATGGGTACGCGCCGGTGCTGCGTTCGGTGTACGAGGCGAACCGGCACGCGCATCCGGTCGAGCCGTGGTGCACGCTCGAGGACGCTGCGGCGATCGCCGCCGAAGGCTTGGTGCGCTGGCACTACGACCCTGACCCGGGGGTGCTGCTCGAGACCGTCGGATTCGATCGCGAGGTCACCGGCCGCGACGGGCAGCGCGTCGACCGCCAGGCCATGCATGTCGGCTGGGTGAGCGGCATCCCCTGGGCTTACGCCCTGCTGGCCCACGGGCGACGGGTCGGCGCGGCCGACGAGGTCGCCGCTGCCGAGCGGGTGATCGACTTCATCTGCTCGCAGCTGTCGCCGTCCGGGACGTTCTGGGGGCGGTGGGAACGTGGCCGCGGCTGGCTGCAGAGCTGGACACCGCTACGCGGCGGGCTACACGCTCGCACACTGGGTGAGGCGACGCTGTTCCTGCTGCGCGCCCTCGACCTCGGTGACGACGTCGCCGCCGCTCATCCCGCCTGGGTCACGGCGGTACGGTCGAACCTCGACGTCGTGTGCACACGGCAACGATCCGACGGCAACGTCGGGTCGGTCCACCATGCCGACGACGGCCGCGTGCTGTCGTGGGCCGGCGCTTCCGGGCTGACCTGGGTGGCGGCGTTCGCCGCGGCACAGCGGTGGGACGACGACGGCCGCTATCTCGCCGCAGCCATCCGGGCCGGCGAGTACTACGCGCGCTTCGTCGAAGCCGAGTTCATCCACGGCGCCCCTGAGGACGTCGACCTCGCCCCCACCTCCGAAGACGGCTACGCGGCGGTGATGGCCTACGTCGCGCTGCATCGCCGCACCGGCGAGCAACGCTGGCTCGATCTCGCCCGCCGGGCCGCGGACTGGATGCTCACCTTCCGCTACACCTACAACGTGGACTTCGCGCCGCGCACGATGCTCGGCGCGTACGGATTCGCCACCCGCGGCGCGGACCAGGCATCACCGTCGAACCAGCACCTGCATGCCTATGGTTTGGTCTGCACCCGCGAGTTGATCGAGCTGGCCGAGGCGTGCGGGGATCAGTACTACCGCGAGCGGGCCGACGAGGCTCTGGCGTGCTTCCGCCAACTGCTGCCGCGCGAAGACGGTGAGCTCAACGCCTACCGTGGCATGATCACCGAGCGCTACTACCAGACGGCGTGCTTCCAGCCCAAAGGCATGCTGCTGACGTTGTCGCACGCATGGAGCGCAGGCGTGCTGCTGGTGGGGTGTGAACAGGCGCTGGACGCTACCGGGAGCCGCCCATGATCAGGTGAGTTGCTCCGGGTGACCACGGGCGAACGCACGTGATCATGGGCGGTTGGTTCCTCCTGGTCAGCTCCAGAGCCGGTCGTGGGAGACCTTGAAGTCGTTCCACTCGTCGGTCTTCGCGAAGTACTTCTCGCCCTTGGCGAGGTGCTCCTTGACGACCTTTTCGACCAGCTCGAGACCGAGGCCCGGCGCATCGCCGACGTTGTAATAGCCCTTGTCGACCAGCGGCTTGGGCAGCCCTGTCACCAGGTCCTCCCAGAACGGCACGTCAGCGGAGTGCTGCTCCAGCGCCATGAAGTTCTGGGTGGCTGCGGCTACGTGGGCCGCGGCCATCGCGCCGATCGGCGAGCCGGCGTAATGGATGAACATCGGGATCTGGTACGTCTCAGCGAGGTCGCCGATGCGCTTGGTCTCCAAGATGCCGCCGGCGGTGGCGATGTCCGGGTGCACGTAGTCGACCGCGCGCTGTTCCAGCAGTGGCTTGAACCCCTCGACGCCATAGATGTCCTCCCCGGTCATGGTCGGGATGTCGACCGCGTCGGTCACTTGCTTGAGCTCCTTGATGTGGTGCCAGGGCTGGATGTCCTCCACATAGGCGAGGTTGTACTCCTCCAGCCGCTTGGCCAGCCGCACGGCACTGTTGGGGCCGAAGTGGCCGGTGTGGTCGGTACCGAGCGGGATCTCCCAGCCGATGCGGTCGCGCATCACCGCGAAGTACTTGGCCATCTCCTCGATGCCCTTCTCGGTCAGCTCGATACCGGTGTAGGGGTGCTCGGTGGAGCCGTAGCTGTCGGCCGGCGGGTCGAGGTTGTATTGCCCGAGGTCGCCCCATGGTCCGGCGCCGGTGAGCGTGCCGGGGATGTCCTTGATCAGCTCGATGCCGACGTCCATCTTGACCCAGGTGTAGCCGAACTCCTTGATCTTCTTGGCCATCTGGTCTGCGTACTCTTCGGGGGTCTTCGACCCCGCGGTGTCGGTGTAGAGCCGAACCCGGTCGCGATAGCGACCGCCCAGCAACTGCCACACGGGCACCTCGTACGCCTTGCCGGTCAGGTCCCACAGCGCCATCTCGACCCCGGAGACACCGCCACCCTGCCGCCCATGGTGCCCGAACTGCTTGATGATCTTGAAGCATTTCTCGACGTTGCACGGGTTCTCGCCCAGGAGCCGCGCCTTGAGCATCAAGGCGTAGCGCTTGTCCGCGTCGTCGCGCACCTCCCCGTAGCCGCTGATCCCTTGGTTGGTGTCGATGCGCACGATCGGACTGGTGAACGGCACCCCCTTGACGACGGCGACACGCATGTCGGTGATCTCGAGCTTGCTGGGGGAGCTGTTCCGGTTGACGTTTCGGGTACTCTCCGACACCTGGTCCTCGATCGGCTGGTCCAGGATCGACGCGAGCGAGACTCCGGCCAGTCCGGCTCCGGCTGCTTGCAGTACGGAGCGACGACCGACCGGCCCGGTCACCGTGCCTACGCGTTTGAACGGGGACATGGACGTACCTCCCAAGTTCGACGTGGGCTGATCACATCGGTATCGACGCACGCTGACAAGAACGATTTCAGAATGGTCCGATCGGGTAAGCAGATACTGCTGGCTCGTACGTGCTTTTCACCCGTGAATACCACGACCACAGGTTTCACTTTCTGAATCAGAGCATTCGCATTCCGGATTGTGGCCACCAATTGCCATTCGGTTCACAAGGGCGCAACAATCACGTAACCCCATCACCGCTGCAGTTTCGCGACGAGAGGTGATCGCCCCGTGCACCCCCGGCTGAGGCTCGAGTGGCTGGTCTCGTTCCTGGCAGTTGTCGAAAGCGGCGGCTTCGGCGCCGCCGCAGAGGAAACTCACCGTTCACAACCGCGAGTCAGCAGTCACGTGGCCGCGCTGGAGCGGACGGTCGGAGTGTTGCTCTTCGATCGGCGTAAGCGCCCGGTCGAACTCACCCAGGCTGGAGCCGCGTTCGCGCAGCACGCGCGAGCGGTGCTCCGGCGGATCGACGTCGCCGAAGAGGACATGGCCGAATGGCGCGGCGGGTCCCGCGGTCTGGTCCGCCTCGGCAGCTATCCCAGCGCCAGCTCCGCGTTCGTCGCGCCCCTGCTCGTCCAGGTCGCGAAAATGGCGCCGGAGGTCAACGTCTCGCTGATCGAACGTTCCACGCTGGAGCTGGATCAGGCCAGCGTACAAGGCGAGATCGACCTGTACATCCGTCCCATGCAACCGCCACCGCCCGACGGTGTCCGGACTCATCTGCTGTGGCGGGAGGACACCGTGTTGGTGGCTCCTGAAGGACACCCGCTGGTAGCCAACCGGGCCGACAGCACACCCGTCGAGATCGCCGACTTGGTCGACCATCCGTTGATCTCCATCGGCCATCTCGAGGAATCCGACCCGCCGTCGTTCGAGACCTACGCGTCGTTCCGCGCCGCCAACGCCGTCCTCGAACCGGTGCAGGCCACCAATCAGCCCCAGACCCTGGTCAGCATGGTCCGCGAAGGGCTCGGCCTCGGTGTCACGAACCGGCTCGCCGTGCTGATGACCGATACCACCGGCGTCCGGCTGCGCCAGATCCGCGCCGCTCACAATCGAGAGGTGGCCGTGTGTTGGGTCGATGACGCGGTTTTTTCGGCATCGACCGCCGCGCTGCTGGACATCATCAGGTCCGCGCCCCTTCCGAGCGGAACCAAGCCGGCACGGTTGCATCATTCGGTTCGCTGATCGCGCCATACCGAACTCGACCTTCACCCGAGTGACTGACCTCACTTAATGTCTGCGAAAGACATTTCGCCAACAGCCTGGAGCAGGATGGAATGGCACTGTCAAATCACGGCCCACGCGGCATGTCCTTCGATCTGACCGGCTGTACGGCGCTCGTCACCGGTGCTTCCGGAGGTATCGGAGGGGCCATCTCGCGGGCCTTCGCCGACGCCGGAGCAGAACTGGTCTTCGTCATCGAACCCGGCCAGGACGCTACCGTCCGAGGCTGCGGCGAAGGGATCCGGGATGTGGTCCCGCTCGACCTGGCGAGCCACGAGGGTCGTTCGGACTCGCTCGGGGCACTCGTCGAGAAGCATGCGGTCGACATCGTGGTCAATGCGGCCGGCCGGATCACCCGCGGAGCGTCAGAGAGTTTCGAGGACCACGACTGGTACGACGTCATCGAGGTCAACCTCCACGCGGCGTTCGATGCGTCTCGTGCAGCGGGACGGGCGATGATCGCCCACGGGCGCGGCGGCAAGATCATCAACATCGCGTCGCTGCTCAGCTTCCAGGGCGGGATCAACGTCGCGTCCTACGCCGCCAGCAAGCACGCGTTGGTCGGCCTCACGCGTGCTCTGGCCAACGAGTGGGCGGGCTACGGGATCAACGTCAACGCGATCGCTCCCGGCTACGTCGAAACACCGTTGGCCGCGGCCCTGCGGCAGGATCCCGAGCGCTACGACGCCATCACCGCCCGCATCCCGGCCGGGCGCTGGGCCAGCCCCGACGACATCGGCGGCGCAGCAGTCTTCCTCGCCTCAGCCGCTTCGGACTACGTGCACGGTCACGTGCTCGTGGTCGACGGCGGCTGGATGGCTCGCTGATACCGGACACGAGAGGACAGCATGACCGACCAGACCTATTCCGCAGACACGATCCGACGATTCGCCGGGATCACCACGGCCTCGATCGCCGACGCCGTGGAACAGCAGGGCGAACGCGGTTACCTCGACGGCCGGATCCGACAGATGTTGCCGGGGCAGGGCCGCCTCGTCGGCCCGGCGGTGACCGTCCTGGAGGTGCCGGCCGACGACGCAGGCGGCCCGGCGCACGCGCTGCAGGCGATCGACGAGTCGCCGGCCGGCAGCGTGCTGTGCATCGCTGCCGGAGGTGCGGACGTCGCCGCCTTCGGCGGTCTCATGGCCGCCGGCATGGTCGTCAACAAGCTGGCCGGCGTGGTGGTCGATGCGGGTGTTCGCGACAACGAGGAGATCGCTCGGGACTACCCTCAGTTGCCGGTCTATGCAGCCAGCCGGGTAGCGGCCACCACGGTCGGCCGGATCCGGACCGTCTCTCGCAACGAGCCGGTCGAGCTGGGCGGGGTGACCGTCCACCCGGGTGACTTGATCGTCGCCGATTCGGACGGGGTGGTGCGGGTCCCGGCGGCCCTCGTCCAGGCGGTGCTCGAAGCTGCCGAGCTGATCGAGCAGCGGGAGGCCGAGCAGACGCGCTTGATCCTCGAAACCGGGTCTCTGCGCGGCGGGATCGAGAAGTACGGTCGGGTCTGAGCGATGGATCTGATCGCTCTCGGCGAGCCGCTCCTGGAGATGAATGCTCCGGAGGGCCATGACCTTGCCACGGCGCCACACTTCGCCGTCGGCTTCGGCGGCGACACCTCCAACGCCGCCATCGCCGCCGCACGGGCTGGCGCGGCGACCGGATACGTGACCCATATCGGCGACGACCAGTTCGGGACCGCGTTCTGCGATCTGTGGGAACGCGAAGGTATCGACATCTCTGGTGTGGTGCGTAAGCCCGGCGGCCGCACCGGGGTCTACTTCATCTCCCGCGACCCCGCGCACAGCGCGTTCACCTACTACCGGGCCGGGTCGCCCGCGAGCCTGATGGGCCCCGGCGACGTCCCCGTCGACCTGGTCCGATCAACGCGTGCCCTACACGTGTCCGGCATCACCCAAGCCATCAGCACGTCGTCGTGCGACGCGGCGTTTCACGCGATGCGGGTGGCGAAAGAGGCGGGCAGGTTGGTGTCCTACGACCCCAACCACCGGCCGGCCCTGTGGGCGACCGATCGGGCCCGCGCCATCGTCGCCGCCAGCGTCGAGATCTGCGACGTGGTGCTGCCGAACCTGGAGGAGGGACGGCTGCTCGCCGGAACCGAGGACCCGAGCGAGGTGCTGGACTGGTTCGTGCGCCGCGGCCCGGACATCGTCGCCCTGACCATGGGCGCTGACGGCGTGCTGGTCCACCATCAGGGCGACACCGAACACGTTCCGGCGTATCGGGTCGAGCCCGTCGACAGCACGGGCGCCGGGGACACGTTCGACGGCGCGTTCTTGGCGCGGCTGCTCGACGGTGCCGCTCCGATGGCTGCTGCTCGCTACGCCGTGGTCGCAGCCGCACTGGCCACGCAGGGCCACGGCGCCGTCGACCCGATTCCCGACCGCGCGGCGGTTCTCGCGTGCCTGTCGGGACCCGACATCAGCCCCACTCCCGTCGAGAGTTAGGAACAGCATGGCCACGAGATCCCGTGTCACCCGACTGCTGATCGCCGCGCCGGCGCTCTTGCTGATGGCGGGCTGCGGTGGCGGAGCGACCGTCGACGACGACGTCGCAGGCGGAGGCGACGGCGACGGTGACGGTGGCGGTGCGAGCACCGAACTCACCTCGGTTCGCGCCGGATACGTCTCCGCGATCGATCAGATCGGCCTGCCCGTCGCTGTCGAGACCGGCTACTTCGAGGACGAAGGCCTGGACGTCGAGCTGGCGCAGCCCTTCCCGACCGGGGTCGACGTGCTCAATGCTCTGCAGTCCGGCGAGGTCGACATCGTCCAGGTCGGCACCCCGATGATCTCCGCCGCACAGAAAGGCGACGACCTGGTCCTGCTGGGCAACTACACCGGCTCGGCCTCGCAGGGAAACATCGACGAGACGATGGGCGTGGTGGCCAAGGCGTCGTCCGGCGTCTCGGGCACCGACTTGTCCACGCTGGCCGGTAAGCGGATCGGCGTGTCGATCGGCTCCATCAACCATCTCTACCTACTCGGCCTGCTCGACGACGCCGGGCTGGACGTCTCCGACGTCGAGATCGTCAACACCGCGCCGCCGGACATGGCCGTCGCGCTCGAAACCGACGGCATCGACGTCGGCATCATCTGGGACCCCTGGCCGATTCAGGCGGTCAAGCAGGTCGAAGGGGCCGAAGAGATCCTGCGCGGGGGTGGCTACATCCCCTTCATCGGCTACCAGATCACCACGCGTGAGTTCGCCGCAGAGAACCCCGAGATCATCAAGAGCTACCTCACCGCGCGAGCCGCCGTCGACCAGTGGATGCGGGAGAACCCCGACGACGCCGCCGAGTCGGCCACCCGTTGGCTTCCGGGCACCGAGGTGGACGTGGCCACCGAAGCGATGAAGTACAACATCACGCAGCTCGACCCGCGATTGAGCCAGTGCAATGTGCTGGCTCTCGACACCGTCAGCCAATTGCTCGCTGAACAGGACGCCGTGGAGCCTGGCTTCGACGCGGCGGCGTATTTCGATCCCGCGCCGATTCTCGACGTGATGGAGGACCGCCCGGAACTGTTCGAAGATCTCCCGCCGATCCCGGACGGCGCCGAGCTGACCGGTTCCGACGTGACCTATGACCGTGCTGCGGCGGAACAGGCCTGCGCGTGACCGCAACCGCGCCCACGACCACCCCGAGGATCGGCCGGACCCGGCGGCGGGCCCGGCCGTCCCGGCTGGCCGCCGCATTCTGGTTCGTCGTCCCGTTCGTTCTCCTGCTGGCGATATGGGCGGTGACGATCGCCGTCACCGACACGCCGCTGCGTACCTTCCCGCAGGTCAACGACGTGGTGGGCGCGATCGGCGACATGATCGCCTCCGGTGATCTGGCCCGGCACCTGGGGGCCAGCCTGGCCCGCATCGGCATCGGTGCCGCCATCGCGTTGGTCACCGCGATCCCCTTCGGTGTGGCGCTGGGCGCGAGCCCGATGTTGTCGGCGTTCTTCTCCCCGTTGCTGCGCTTCTCCGTCGCTCTCGCGGGCATCGCGTGGATTCCGATCGCGACCCTGTGGTTGGGGTACGGCAACGGTGCGGTGATCTTCATCGTCTGGAACGCCATGTTCTTCGCGTTGACCTACAACGCGTTGCTGGGCGTCCAGCAGATCCCCGAGCAATTGCTACGTGCCGCCCGCTCGATGGGCACCGGACGGATCCGGATCTTCTGGGAGGTGCTGCTGCCCGGCGCGCTGCCGAGCATCGTCACCGGGTTGCGGATCGGTCTCGGCTACGGCTGGCGGGGCCTGGTCGCGGCCGAGATCATCGCCACCAATGCCGGACTGGGTTACGCGCTGTTCCTTGCGCAGAGCCAGTTCGACACCGACGTGATCGTCGCCTCGATGGTCATCATCGGCATCCTGTGGCTGCTCATGGACCGGCTGCTCCTCGCCCCACTGGAGCGGCGCACGGTCGAGCGATGGGGCATGAAGGCGGTGTCGTGATGCGGATCGCGGCGCGCGTTTTCGCGCACCCCGTTGTACGTACCCTCGGCCCCTTCGTGCCCGTGGTGCTGTTGTGGTGGCTGATCGCCCGATCGGGCATCGTCAACGAGTCGTTCTTCGCCGGCCCCGGCGTGGTCTGGTCGGAGTTCATCGACCTGGTCCGGAAAGGGATCTTGCCCAGCTACCTGTCCGACTCGGTCACCCGGTTGGCGTACGGGGTGGGCTTCGGGCTGCTGCTCGGTATCCCGCTGGGCTTCCTGGTGGGCCTGAACCGATGGGCTCGTCGGCTGACCTGGCCGGTGCTGATCTTCTTTCAGGCGATCGCCGACATCGCATGGCTGCCGATCGTGATCGTGTGGTTCGGCTTCAGCCTGACGGCGGTCACGTTCGTGATCGTCTACACGATCGTGTTCCCGTTGACGCTGGGTGTGGTCGCCGGCGTCGACCAGGTTCCCGACGAGCTCGTTCGAGCGGCCCGGAGTATGGGCGCCAGCCGCTTCCGGGTGTTCCTCGAGGTCATCGTGCCCGGCTCCCTGCCGGCCGTGGCCAGCGGCATCCGTACCGGTCTCGGTTATGGCTGGCGGGCCCTGATCGCCGCGGAGATCATCGTCGGGACGAGCGGGATCGGCTTCATGATGTTCGACGCCCGACGAGTGGGAGACGTCGCCGAGGTCTTCCTGGGCATGATCATTCTGGGCATCTTGTGGTACGCGCTGGACGCCTTGGTCCTGGCGCCCTTCGAACAGGCGACGGTCGAGCGGTGGGGAATGGTGAGGCAGGTGGAGACGACCCGATGACGGCAATGGTGATCGACAATCTGCACAAGCGGTACGTGGACCGTTACACCGGTGAAGAGATCGTCGCCATCGGTGACGTCTCGTTCTCGGTGCACGAGGGCGAGTTCGTGTCCATCCTCGGCCCCAGTGGGTGCGGCAAGACGACGGTCCTCAACATCGTCGCGGGCTTCATCGAGAAGACCCGGGGCACGGTGACCGTCGGCGGCACCGAGGTGACCGCCCCCGGGCCTGATCGCGGCGTGGTGTTCCAGAGCCACGCCCTCTTCCCGTGGAAGACCGTCCTGGGCAACGTCACGTTCGGGCTGCGGATGAAGGGGATGGACAAGGCCCGACGCGAGCAAGCCGGCCGCGACGTCCTCGAGCTGGTGGGCCTGTCCGGATTCGAGCGGAAGTACCCGCACGAGCTCTCCGGTGGAATGCAGCAACGTCTCGGAGTTGCCCGGGTTCTGGTCAACGAGCCGGCCGTGATGCTGATGGACGAGCCGTTCGCGAGCATCGACGCGCAGACGCGGCGCAAGCTCCAGCAAGACCTCACGGCGTTGTTCGAGCTGCGCCGCCCGACCGTCTTCTTCGTCACCCACGACATCGAGGAGGCCGTCTTCCTGTCCGACCGGGTCGTCGTGCTGTCGGGCCGGCCGAGCACGGTGCGCGACATCGTCGAGGTCCCATTGCCGCGGCCGCGAAACTGGCACGCGGCGGTGGAGAGTACGGACTTCCGTACGACCGTGACCCGCATCGAGAGCCTGTTGTCCGGGGAGGAAGCCCATGTGGGCGACGGCAGCTGACCTGCTGCGGACCCGGCCCGTCCGATCGATCCTGGTCGTTGTCGTGGTGGTGGCAGTCTACCAGGTCTGGATCACCGTCCAGGCCGGCGGCAAGGTGGCTGACGACGTCGGGAGCGATCCGGGTCCGAACGGCCGCTTCGAGATCGACGTCCACCTCGGTTTCCCACCGGAACGCTTTCACATCCTCAAGCTCCAGGACCACGGACGCATCACCGGAACGGATGGCGACGTCGTACACCTACGGTCGGTGTCCCCGGCCGGGGTCGACGCCGTCGCCAGATGGTATTGGATCGACAAGATCACGGCAGGAGAGAACTCGTGACCACACTTCAGGACATGCTCGTGCTCGCCGACCGGGTGCCGTGGGTTCCCCAGGGCTCCGACCGGGTCTGGTTCAAGCCCTTGCGGATCAACACCACCACCGGCCGCTGGACCAACATCTTGAAAGTCACCGAGAGCGGAGTCGTCAACCGCCACCGACACCTTTCCGAGGTCGAGGGGTACGTCCTGCAAGGGCGATGGCACTACCTCGAGCACGATTGGCAGGCCGAGCCGGGTTCGTTCGTCTTCGAGCCCCCTGGTGACGTGCACACCCTGGTGGCCGACGTGGACGGGGACGAGCCCATGCTCACGCTGTTCACCATCTACGGCCCGATCGAGTACATGGACGAGAACGGCGAGTTGGCCTACGTGGAGACCGCCGAGACCAAGATGAAGCGCTACCTGGATCACTGCCGCGACGCAGGTATCGAAACCGTCGACCTGGACTTCTGATCTCTTCCGGTCGCGGCGGGGCCGGTTCAGGCCGAGGCGCTCGATGCGGGGCGGCACAACAGCGACCAGCTGCGGTTGTCGCCCCAAGTCGACGTTGCGTCGACGTAAGGCTGCAGGAGCGCGGTCAGTTCGGCGTCGCCGTGGCCGTTGAGCTCGTCCTCGGCGATCCGGCGCGCGACCCCGGCCAGAAAATCGGCCAATTGGACGCGTGCGTCGAAGCGTGAGTCGGCCAGTCGCAGGCTCGACAGTCGCCGCGACGCTGCCGGGTCGGCGGGTTCGCCTCGGGCGCCGTCGATGATCTGCCGCAACTGGACGATGCGTTCGTCGGTCAGGCTGTTCTGCTCGTCGTGCACGATCGACACCGGCACGCCGTCGGCGCTCCAGTACGCGACCGTCTGGACCAGTGCGGGGATCAAGGGATCGAGCACCGGCATCGCCGTCGGGTCGTCGGCGCGGCTCGCTCGCCAGGCCTCGGTTCGCGGTCGGCAATGCCGGAGCAGCGCGACGAGGCCGGCCGGGCCGTCCGGCGTCGGGCCGACGAAGGCGAGGTGGTCGATCGCGTCGAAGAGCGCCTGCACCGACGACTCGACGTCGTCACGGTGTTTGGCCCGCATCACCTCGTTGGATGCCTCCAGAAAGGTCTGCCACCGGGCGCCGAACAGCTGGGGACCCTCGCGGTACAAGGCGGCGGCTGCGGCGGGGTCGCCGAGCAGTACGTCAGCCACACGGTTCACCAGCAGCGCCGGTTTCTCGATCAGCTGCACCTGCGCACGGTCGTGAATCGGGCCCGTCGATCCGAGCAACCACATCAGGACCGATCGGTGCTTTTCCCGGAGTAGGTGATTCGCCTTGTACTCGGTGGCCGGTGATCGGATCCGGTCCCGGATCTCGACGATCGCCTCGGCCGCCGTGCTTGCGTCGAGCCGGACCCCGGCGTGGGCGAACACGTCGGTGTTACCACCGATGAGTCGTTCACCTTCGGAGCCCGATTCGTCACAGGCCACCTCGAGGGCTGCATCGGCCGAGGTCGCGGTGGTCATCGCGACACCGTCTCGGCGACACCGCCATCGGATGAGCCGGACTGTTCGGCGTCTTCGAGGAGCCTGCGCGGCCCCGGCCCGTGCTCACCCAGGACATCACGCTTGTTGGCCAGCGAACAACGACTCAGCGACAGACAGCCACAGCCGATGCAGTCGGTGAAGTCGTCACGCAGCTGTTGCAGGCGCTTGATCCGCTCGTCGAGCTCGTCTCGCCATTCCCTGGAGAGCCGCTCCCAGTCCTCCTGAGTGGGGGTCCGGCCATCCGGCAGGCTGTTCAAGGCTGCTGCGATGTCGGCCAGCGGGATGCCGACGCGTTGTGCGATCCGGATCAGCGCGACCCTGCGCAACATGATGCGTGGATACCGGCGTTGATTGCCCGAGGTCCGGCGGGCTGAGATCAGGCCTTGCCGCTCGTAGAAGTGCAACGCCGACACCGCGACGCCGCTGCGCCGGGACATCTCACCGACCGTCAGTTCGGACTTCTTCCACGCGGGCGACTCCATGCGTTGCCCTTCTCTTCTCTCACGACGTTGACCTGAATCAAAGTTCAGGTTCTAGCGTAGTGGCGAGTGTCGATCAAAGGAGCCCACCATGTACGCGATCAGGTTGCACGAGTTCGGTCCGGCCGAGAATCTCGTGTACGAAGACGTACCCGACCCGCAGGTGACGGACGGGCAGGTGGGGATCGCGGTCGAGGCCAGCGGGGTCCATTTCATCGACACCGTACAGCGAGCCGGTTCCGCGGAAGGACCACTGGCCGTTCCGGAGCTGCCGACCATTCCCGGCCGGGAAGTCGCCGGCACCGTCGACGCCGTCGGCGCGGGGGTCGACCCGAGCTGGTTGGGCCGGCGCGTGGTGGCCCACCTCGGTCCGGTGCCCGGGGGCTACGCCCGCCGCGCCGCCGTGGCCGCCTCGGCACTGCACGTGGTGCCCGACGACGTGGGCGCCGATGCCGCCGTGGCGATGATCGGAACCGGTCGCACCGCGCTCGCCGTGCTCGACACCGCGGCCATCACGTCGGACGACGTGGTGCTCGTGACCGCGGCTGCTGGTGGGCTGGGCTCGCTGTTCGTGCAAGCCGGCCGCCGCGCCGGCGCGGTGGTCGTCGGCGTGGCCGGGGGACCGGACAAGGTCAGACAAGTGACGAAGCTGGGTGCCACCCACGCCATCGACTACCTCGACGACGACTGGCCGAGTCAAGTGACCGCCGCGGTCGGTGACCAGGCCGTGAGCCTCGTCCTCGACGGCGTCGGCGGCGACCTGGGCCGTTCCGCCTTCGACCTGCTCGGCGCCGGCGGCCGGCTGGTGATGTTCGGGAGCTCGTCGGGACAGCTGATCGAGTTCACCTCGCTCGATCTGATCCAACGCGGACTCACCGCCACGTGGGGCCTCGGCGCGAAGCTGACCCGCCGGCCGGGCCTGATGCGTGAACTCGAGACGCGGTCGCTGGCCGAGCTCGCCGCCGGCCGACTGGTCCCCGTCGTGCAGCGCTTCCCGCTGGAACGTGCCGCCGATGCGCACGCGGCGCTGGAAGCACGGCGTACCACCGGCAAGGTGGTCCTGGTCTGAGCCTCGCGGCGGGCGGCGGCGGATGACCGCCGGCGGGTAGCGGCGGGTGACTGGCGGCGGGCGGCCGGGCGAGACCGGCTGCCGGCTGTCAGCGGGGCGCGTCGTCGCGCCTCGACTGCCCCTCGTGGTGCGACGTCCCAGCGCCTGCGACCGCGCCGACCAGGTAGGCCTCGGCGGTGTCGTCAGGCTGCGGCGGGCTGTCGGTCTCGACGACGTCGGCGAGCACGACCGTCACGTTGTCCGGCCCCCCGGCCTGCAGCGCCAGGCTCATCAGCCGGTCCGCGGCCGCTTCGACGCCGCCCGGCGCGTCCAACGCGGCGCGCAGGTCGTCGTGGCCGACCACGTCGGACAACCCGTCGCTGCACAGCAGGAATCGATCGCCCGCCTTCACATCGAGCATCACGTAGTCCGGCTCGATGGGCTCGTCGCCCTGCAGCACCTTCGTCACCACCGCCCGAGCCGGGTGAACGCGGGCGTCGTCGACCGAGATCCGCCCGTCGTCGACCAGCGCTTGGACGAACGTGTGGTCGCGCGTGATTTGGACCAGTTCGTGGTCGCGCAGACGGTACGCGCGGGAGTCGCCGATGTGCGCGAGCCCGAACCTCGACTTGTTCCACAGCAGCAGCGTGGCGGTCGTCCCCATGCCCCGCAGTTTCGGATCGCTGTCGACCAGTTGCCGGATCCGGTCGTTGGCCGCGTGCACCACCGCTGCCAGCGCGTCGAGGGTGTCCCGGCCATCCGGTGGCAGATCAGCCTGCACCAACTCGTCGACGGCGGCCTGGCTGGCTACTTCGCCCGCGGCATGTCCGCCCATGCCGTCGGCGACAGCGAGGATGTAGGGGCCGGCGTAGCCCGCGTCCTCATTCCCCTCTCGGACCAACCCGGCGTCCGAACGCGCGACATATCGCAGCGTCAAGGGCATACGCCCACCTCCCCACCCCGCCGTGGTGTCGTGGACCGATGGTGCGAATCTCGTCGGTCGCTCCACACATCCTCGTCGTGATTCATTCGCCAACTGATCAATTCCCGGATCGTAACGGTGCAGGCATCGTTCCTCGCACGCAGGCATCGCGTAACGAACGCCGCGGATGTTTCGCGTTTCAGCGCTGGGCTCGACGTGACCGGGCTGTGCGGGTGGTAGTGGAGCGGACTCGGGTGGACGGGGGCTGGTGGGTTACGCGCACCCCTGGAGGGACGTGCACGTCTGGGACCTGCACCTCTGCGACCTGCACGTCTGGAGCAAGCCTGCACTTCTGGAGGGTTGTCCACCCATCCTGGCGCCCGGAAGCGTGGATAACCCTCCAGAAGTGGGCGAATCACGAGGTTTCGGCGCTGGATCGGCGGAACGGCCCTGGTTGCCTGGGTCGTGCTGATCGTCGTGCGACGAAGTGCGCGGGGCCTCGGCGGTCGTGATGATCGTCGTGCGGGCATCTGCCGATTCCGCCGATCGTGATGATCGTCGTGCAAGAAAGTGCGCGCTATACCGGCATTGTCCACCACGACGATCTTCACGACCGCCGGTATCGGTCCCTGTTCACACAACGATCTGCACGACCAGTCTTCGCCATCTGCCTCCGCGATCTGCCCACGCGATCGGCGTCCCCGACCAGCCTCCGCAACCTCCCTCTGCGATCGGCGTCCTCGATGGCATTCGCGACCAGCCTTCGCAACCGAATATCGCGCGGCCGAGCTTCGCGGCCAACTCCCGCGATCGGTTCCGGCCCACGCAACCGGGAGGCCCTCGCCTCGATTCTCGCTCTGGGGCTCGTCCGCACGCCTCGTGCGTCACTGCTGGTCCCAGCGAACACCGGTTGTCCACAGCCGCGTGACGAGCGCGAAGTTGTCCACATTTCGCCGATCTGCCCATGCCGCGCTCGCTTGCGCCGAGCAAGCCTGAGGGAACGCCGGGTCGATCACCCGGTGACACCACCCGAAAGGATCCGCCATGCAGCTCACCAGTACCACCGCCGGCATCGCGATCACGGCAGTGACCGCCCTGGGCTTCGTTCCCGCCGCGCAAGCCACGCCCCGCGCCGCCACACCCCCGGTAGCTACGCCACCGTCAGCGGGGTCACCGGCCGATGCTGGCTGGTCGACGGCAGAGTCGCCGGCCATGTCGCCAGCCATGTCCCCGCCGATGTCCCCAACTCTGTCACCAGCCGGGTCGACCGGGCCGATTCACGTGGGCCGTTCCCCATCCGCGTGTCCGTCGGCGGCCCCGATGCCTGAGCGCACGCACGTCGTGGACGGCTTTCGACTCGGGTGGCTCCCGCCGGGGCTGGGCACGTCCGTGTCCGACTTCACGTATGAGTGGGACGACGTATCGTTCACCTCGCGGGTGTGGGAGACGGGCTCCGACGACGCTGGGTGGCGCGTCGATATGCAGGTCACGGTGATGCGCGGCGACGTGCTCAGCGATCCGGCCGCGATGCATGCCTACCTCGCGCGGTATCACGAGCGTGATCCCGAGACGTGGGCACGCACGCCGTTCGATCACCTCGGAGACCCCGGCTTTCGTGCCGAGACGGCGTTGTTCTGGCTGGCCGAGCCGGGCGTGGCGGTCTGGGTCCACCTCGACGGCGAGCGCTTCTCCGATCAGCAATTGGTGCGCACGGCCTGCGGCGTCACCGGCACGACCAGCGGTATCGCCACGACCAGCGGTACCGCCACGAGCGGCACCGGCTGAGAGCCCGCACGTCAGCGAACACAGCACGACGACACCGCGGCGACCCCCGTCACTCCGCGAGCTCACGTAGCCGGGCCCGCATCAGGAATGCCCGCTCCGCTTCGTTCTCGGTATTCGCGGCCGCCAGCTCGTATTCCCGCGCGGCGTCTGCGGAGCGACCGAGCCGGCGGAGCAGTGCAGCCCGGACGCTGTGGAACAGGTGGTAGCCGTCGAGGTGGAGTTCGTCCACCAGGGCGAGGGCCGCTTGCGGTCCGGCGACTTCGGCGACGGCGACGGCGCGATTCAGCGCCACCACCGGGTTCGGCGAGAGCGACAGGAGGTGGTCATAAAGCTCGACGATCTGCGCCCAGTCCGTGTCCGCAGCCGTCGGGGCGTCACTGTGTACGGCATTGATGGCCGCTTGGAGCTGATACGGGCCGGGCTGGTTCCGGCGCAGGCAGCGCCGCACGATCGCCTGGCCTTCGGCGATCAGGTCTGGGTCCCACCGGGTTCGGTCCTGATCGGCCAGGAGGACGAGTTCGCCGGCGGCCGTCGTGCGGGTAGCTCGTCGCGACTCGATCAACAACATCAACGCGAGCAACCCCATGACCTCGGGCTCGTCGGGCATGAGGTTGGCCAGCAGGCGCCCGAGCCGGATCGCTTCGGCGCACAAGTCCTCGCGGGTCAGCTGGTCACCCGCGGTCGTAGTGTGGCCCTCGTTGAAGATGAGGTAGACCACGGCGAGGACGGCGTCGAGGCGATCCGGCAGGTCGGCATCGCCGGGCACGCGGTAGGGAATACCGGCAGCACGGATCTTGCCTTTCGCGCGTACCAGCCGCTGAGCCATCGTGGCCTCGGGCACCAGAAAGGCGTGGGCGATCTCTTTCGTGGTGAGCCCGCCAAGCAGTCGGAGTGTCAGCGCCACTCGGGCTGCCGGGGCCAGGGCCGGATGGCAGCAGGTGAAGATCAGGCGCAGCCGATCGTCGTGCACGGGTCCCTCCTCCACCTGGTCGTCCGGCACCTGCAGGAAAGCCGCTTCGGCATGCCGCTGCGCGCGCGAACCCTCTCGACGGACTCGATCGATCGCACGGTTGCGAGCCGTGGTGATGATCCATCCCGCCGGACTCGGCGGTAGTCCGGTGGCCGGCCATCGCTCGACGGCCACGGCGAACGCATCCTGGACCGCATCCTCCGCGACGTCGATGTCGCCGAAGGCACGGACCAGGACGGCGATCGCGCGGCCGTGTTCTTCGCGAAACACCCGCTCGATCACGGCCGCCGAGAGGTCCGCCACGCCAGTGGTCACCCCTCGGATTCGTCCACGAACGGCCGGACCTCGATCGGCAGGAGACGAATCGCCCGGGCGAGCTTGTCACCCCACTCCAAGGCAGCGTCGAGGTCGGGCACCTGGATGATCGTGAACCCCCCGACGTGCTCCTTGCCTTCGATGTACGGACCATCGGTCACCAGGGTCTCGGTGCCGTTGGCTTTCACCACCGTGGCGGTGCTCGGCGGATGCAGCCCGCCGGAGAACACCCAGACACCTGCGGCCTTCATCTCGTCCTTGACGGCGTTGAGGTCGCGCATGATGGGTTCGAGGTCCTCGGCCGGCGGCGGGTCGCCGTCGGGCTGGTAGATGGTGAGCACGTACTGCTTCATGAGTGCCTCCAGGGGATGCTCGCCGGCCGGGTACGTCCCGGCCTCACCCTCTATACGAACGACCCTCGGCCGAATCGACACTGTGGCGCGACATCGTGCGGGCTAGCGGATCTGCCAGGCCCCGGGCAGCATCAACGGACCGGCAGCGGGAAGGCCGAGCGCTGCGGCGATCGGCGCGAACCGTCCCCACGCCGACAGGCGCAGGGAGTCCAGCGATGGCATCGCCGCCTCGGCGCCGCCGGTGTCTTCGCTCGACTTCGGGGGCCGCAGCCGCTCCAGTGGCGTGCTTCGCGGCAGTTCGCGCAGTTCCACCTCGGCATCTGCCGGAAGTCCCGCGCGGTGTTTGGCCAGTTCGACTGCGCGCTCCAGGCCGCCCAGCTCATCGACCAGACCGCGTTCGTGAGCGTCCGCCCCGGTCCACACCCGTCCCCGGGCCAGGGCCTCGACCATGTCGAGTTCGAGCCCGCGGCCGGCCGCGACCTTGGTCGTGAAGTCGGCGTAGATCCGGTCGAGTGACAGGTTCAGCCGTTCCCACTCGGTGTCGCTGTAGCTGCGGGTGGACGAGAACATCAACGCGTGGCGGCCCACCGCTGCGCTGTCGTGAGTGAAGCCGATCTTGGACATCAGCTCCGACGTGACGACCTTCCCGCCGAGTACGCCGATCGACCCGGTCAACGTGCTCGGCAGCGCCACGATGGCGTCGGCATTCATCGAGATGAAGTAGCCGCCCGAGGCCGCCAGCCGGCCCATGGACACGACGACCGGCTTGCCGCGCCGACGAGCCAGGTCGACGTGGCGCCAGATCGCGTCGGAGGCCACGTACGAACCCCCCGGACTGTCGACGCGCAAGACGATCGCCTTCACCCGTTGATCCTTGATCGCCGCTCGGAACGCGCTGCTGACGGTGTCCGAGCCGGTACCGGACCCGAACGGGGTACGCGAGCTGCGCCCGAGCTGGATCGGACCGGTGGCGTGGATCAAAGCGACGGCGTCTTTGTGCCGAGGTGCGCTGAGCTGACGGGTCATGGCCTGCGTGGCCGCGCGATGATAGCGGCTGACGTACTGCAGCCGAGCCTCCGGACCGACGCGGCGTCGTAGGCCACCGTAGACCTCGTCGCGGTAGGCCAAGCCGTCGACCAACCCCGCGTCCAGCGCCTCGGTCGCCAGCAACGGAGCCCGGTCGACGAGCTCACGCACGTGGGTCTGAGACAACCCGCGAGCAGCGGCGACCACGGGGACGATCTGGTCCGACAGCGACGTGACGATCCGTTCGGACATCTCCTTGTGGGCGTCGGTGTAGCCGCGTTGAAGGTACGTGTTTGCGGCGGTCTTGTACTCGTGGCGCTGGCCGATCTCGGGTGTGACGCCGGCCTTGTCGAGGGCGTCGTGGATGAACGGCTCCTCGATGCCGATACCTGTCAGCCCGACGTCACCGGATGGCTGAAGGTAGATCTGCTCGCACGCGACCGCCAGCAGATACGGCACGTTGCCGGCCCCGAACTCCCCGAAGGTCTCGGCCCAGGCCACCGTGTGCTTCCCGGCGGCTCGGATCTTCTTGATGGCGATGCTGAGCTCCTGCGCCTGGGCCAGGGAGATCTTGGTGCCACCGACCTTGACGACCAGCGCGTGCACACGCCGATCGGACGCGGCTCGCTGCAGCCCACGGAGCACGTCGCGCATTCGGGGCTTGCGCTGCGACAGCGCCGCGGTGATCGGATCGTGCGGCGGTGCCTCGACCAGACCCTCGGTCACGTCGAGCTCGAGGACCAGCGGCGGGGTCAGCCGTCCCTTCATCGCCGTGAGTGTGTGGGTCCATCCACGCGCGTCGTCAGCCATACCTCAGCCTACGATCGGCCACGCCGGCTCACTGCCACGCGTACTCAACCGGCCACCATGTGTTCACCGTTGGCGGGCATGCCCACGGGGCCGGGCGCAGAGCCGACGGTCACACCGGTGAAGATCATCGGCATTCCCCGTGCCGCCGACAACGAGGCACGGTCCATGAGCTGGACGTGCACGTGCGGTTCGCTGGAATTGCCGCTGTTACCGCACTGCCCCAGCCGCTGCCCGGCTTGCACGACGTCACCGATGCCGACCTCGGCGGAGTCTCGCCGCAGGTGCGCCACGAGCGCGAAGCACCCGTCGCCGGTATCGATCACGATGTGGTTGCCGACGATATGGCGTGCACCGCCGATTTCCCGGATCATGCCCTCGACCAGCATGTAGAGGACGGCCCACCACCGGCTCCGGCTGCGGTGGTCGCGGGCGTCGTCGCGTACGCCGACGACACGTCCGGCCACGGGAGCGAGCACGGGCTGGCCGAACGCGGGGAAGTCCGACGGCGGGCGCATGCCCGCGCCCGCGCCGAACTCCGGGCGCGGACGATCCTCCGGGTCGAAAACGAGATCCACGGCGTGGGACTGCCCGTAGGCGCGCGTGCCGTGGCTGGGGACTTTCGTGGCCGGCGAGTTCATCGCCAGCCACCGGCCTTGGACCGGCGCGCGGACCGCCCGCGGTTCGTCAGTGCGATCACCGCCTGGTGCGAAGACGGCGGCCAGTCCGGTCACGATGAGGACCAGGCCGACGATGAGGAAGATGGCGAACGCCTGATCAGATTCCACCGGCCAGCCGTTGTCCACCGCGATACCAGCGACGGCGGAGGCCATTCCGGCCAGGATCAGCACGGTGCCGTAGCGCTGGATCGCCTGGATCGTCCGCTTCATGGCAGCACCGCCGTCAGCGTCACCAGAAGCGGAACCACACGGGTCGCGGGTATCTCGTAGCTGCCCCGGCCACTGTGGCGTAACCAACCTCCAGCGACGAGTTGGCGCAGGTGGTGGTGCAGTTGTCCGGTGCTCCCGAGGGTGTGGGTGTCGGCCAGCGCCGCCGTGGTGCGCACGCCGAGTAGTACCTGACGCAGAAGTTCCAGCCGGACCGGATGCGCGAGCGCGGTGATCGGCGCGACCCGATCGGACCACTCGGTCTGTATCAGCTCGGCCGTCCCGGCAGCTTGTTGCCACTCGACCGGCTCGCCGGTCGGTAACGTCAACGCGCCAGTGAGCAGAATCGCGCCGTCGCTTGTCGCGGGGTGATCGGCGAGCCGGCGCTTGAGCCCGTCCAGGGCCCACAAGACGCTCGAGCTCGGGCCACCAGCTTCCGCTGGTGTGCCGGCGTCGGCGTTACGGCGCTCTAGTGCATCGACTCGCTGAACGAGGTGCTCCACGGTCTCGCGAAGAGCCGTGACCTCGGCACTGTTGGTCATAGTTCGATAGTACGTAGTTACGTAATTTCATGTAAAGCGCACGCCGTCGAGTCGACTGCATCCGTAGTTTTCTGATGACGTCCGTAGCGAAGTAGTGACGTACGTCGTTTGGTGGGCTCATTTGTTGACCTCAGCAGGGCGATCGCGGCAGTGAAGCCGTCACTGGAGGGGCCAGGCTCGAGGTGCTGGCGCGCACGTCCCGTCCGCTGACTGGCCGTGAAACACGTCGCTTGGCGTGGGCGGGAAGCGAATCAGGCGTACACCTGGTCCCAGGACGACTCGTCGAGCATGGACTGGTGACAGCCATGCAGGCCGGGCGAACAGGGCAGGTGGACGACTCCGTGAGCACGTCGTGGCGTGAACGGGCAACTCCTGCCAGGTCTACGACCTCAACGAGACCGAGTTCGACCAGCACGCGATGGCAGAAGAGCCGGTCGTCGACGAGTGGCGCGTTGACGCTGTGGTCGTGTTCGACCCACCACTGGACCAGCTCACGAGGCTGGGCGTCACCTGATGATGGCCATAGGGTTCGGGTGTTCGAGGTGTTTCGGACGAACAACGAGCGCGTTCGCGAGGTGCTGATGTCTGCCGTGCCGGAACTCGCCGGCCGCTGACCGTCGTCTGACTGGGCGGCGCGGCACCCGAAGGCGCTCGTTGATCGCGGCAGTTCCCGCCTCGGCCACCTGGCTCCATGAGGAAACGTCGGAGCCGGTGGGCGACCTGGGAGTGTCACGCGGCGTCTCGGTGGTCTTGCTCGCGCGGAGGTTCGCTCGGGTCGGGCTCGCCATGGTCGTCCCGGCCGAGCCGGTCGTGCTCGTGCGGACCCGGACCATCGTGGTCGTCCTGGTCAGATTTCCGCGGCGTGTCGTGGGCAGGTCCGGCCCGGGTGGGTGTGGAGGCGTTGGTGAGACGGGTGATGAGCTCACGCGTCGTCGATGCCGGGCGCGCCGGAATGTCGTGGCCGGCGGGGTTGGTGAAGACGAACCGGCCGGGTGCGACGACCTTGATCTGCCAGCCACCCTCATGAACCGAGGTGTGGTGACGTTTGCACAGCAGGACCATTTCGTCGATGTCCGTGCGCCCACCGCGTGACCACCAGTTCACGTGGTGAGCCTGCGCCCACGCACCGGGCCGGTCACACCCGGGAAACAGACACTGATCGCCGTCACGGATACGCAACGCCCGACGCTGCGCCGCGGTCGCGGTGCGCTGGGCACGCCCGACATCCAGCGGCTGGGAACCCGGCCCGGTGATCACCCGGGTCACGCCCGCCTCACAAGCCAGACGGCGAACGGCCTCACCAGTGAGGACATTGCCATCAGGCAGCTCACCGAACCCACCGGCCCGAGCTTCCAACGTGGCCAGATCCGTGACCACCACGACGTGCGGCGCCTGCCCACCAGTCGTGGGCAGACCACCAGAATCCAGATGCCGCCGACACAACTCCACCAACGCATCAGCACGCCGCTGACCCGCCGTGCGCGAATCACCCCCACGCCCCGCACTACCCGCCTGCGCACTGCCGCCTGCCCGCGCACTGGCCCCAGCACCACCAGTAGCGACGCGCGGATCGCCCGTCGTGGACGTACTCAACGCACCAGGAGCAGCAAGAGCATCGATGGCGGCCTTCACGACAGCGCCGTCCTCAGCACCAAGCACACCAGCCAAATGCACCGCACCATCGAACGTGGTGGTCACATCCAGCCAGCGACCCTCGTCACGCCGTTCGGCCTCACGCACCGCACGCGGGTTGTCCACCGCTGCGCCCATGCCCCGCAGCCCCGCCCGCAAACGAGACGGCTCATCCACCCGCGCGGCCTCGACCAGCACATCCTGACAACCAGCCACCACATCGGTCCCCAACAGCGCGGCACCATCAACGATCGCCGCAGCATGCGGAACCCGGATCTGCCCAACGGCCAAGGCACCGGCCACCACCGGGAACTGCTGCAGCCCTCTGGCGATGCGCAACCAACGCCCCGACTCACCCGGCGCGATGCGCGCATGATGCCGAAGCCAGGCCCGCGTCGACAACCCCTCACCCTGGCCCACGCCGCGCGCATCGAACGCCGCCAACCGGGACAGGAACGCCGCCTCGGCCGCATCAGCCAACGCCCGCAACGCCAACAACTCATCTGCCACCTGCGAGTCCGGGAGATCAGCCACCGGCCCGGCCGCCACGGCCCGCGCCGCCGCGACCAACCCACCAACCTCGACCGAACTCATGTACGAAACACTATCAACCACCACCGACAACACCGGCCACACCGCGACGCGCTCGCAGCCTGCTCCCGCCGCGAGACTGGCGAGCGGCAACCGCTCGCTGAACCGGTCGTCGATGACGTCTTGCACCTGATGCACCACGTCGCTGAGATGCGACCGGTGCCGCAACAGCGCACTGGTCTGCTGTTCGTCACCGTTGCAGCGGGCATAGACCACCATCGACCGGGCGATACGCGCAGCCACCAGGGGACCGTGCCAGGCAGCCCGTTCGCGCACGGCAACACCTTCAGATGATCGACGGCTTCAGCCCGGGTGATCGGTCGAACCTCGGTCGCCATGGCGCTCTTCACGTAGAGCGAGACGCGGCTGAACAATGCGATCTCGCGCCGGCGGCTCCTCCACTGTCCACCCCGACCTACGGTCTCAGTCGTTCACGTGCTTGCTTGATGCTTGTGCGAGCCGTGTCACGAGATCGTCCGGGACTGGCTTGCGCGGCGGGAAGGTGATGCCGGTCTTGCTGGTCTTGAAGCCTGCTTCTGCGAGCTCGTCGGCGTGCTCGGAAATCGCGGGGGCGAGGAAGTACAGCCCGATCTGTTTGCTGAATGCTGCGTAGCTCGCCACGACCGTGCCACGGGTTCGGAACCCTGGCATGTTGTACGCCATCATCTCCTCTGCTTCCGGGAGAGCATCGCGCAGGAGGCCTCGGAGGTGGTCGAGAACCGGGCGGAACGCTTCAGGCGCAGCGGCGATGTAGGAGTCGTGATCAGGGATGGTTTCCATGTCCTGGTCCTCTCAGAGGGGGAAACGGGAAACTCTAAACACGTCCGTTGCGCCAGTCCGTAGGCCGCGATCGTCTGCTCGCGCACACTCGGTGAACCCACTGCAGTCGGGAGGCCGGTCGATCTGTCCGGGATACTGACGAAATGACGGACTCCGCCCAGCGCAGCCGGCGCGAGCGGGTCGAAGTGGCTCGATGCGACGATCGTGCTCACTGGCGCTGCCGCCGTGCTGACCTACGTCTACGCACTCCTCCACGTGGTGAGTCTGGAATCAGACTACGAAGAGTGCACCAGGTGGCGGTCAGGCGGGTATGGCAGCGGTGCCGGATATGGACGGTTCCTGGGGCTCGAAGACGGGATCCTTCCGCCCAAGGCGGCGTGTCGATGGGGCGACGGATTCACGATGAACCACGTTCCCCAGTCGGCCAATCAACTCCTGCTCGTGATCGCGATCGTCTTGGTGGCGCTGGCCTCGGCCCGGGCGATATCGAGTTCGCTGCTGCCCACGCCGGCCCGAACAACAGAAACTCCCGGCCAGAACGTCTGACCGGGGAGTTCCTCATCTGGTGCGCGAGGGGGGAGTTGAACCCCCACGTCCTTTCGGACACACGGACCTGAACCGTGCGCGTCTGCCTATTCCGCCACCCGCGCGTGCCGACGCCGACCCAACGTGGGGCCGGTGCCTGCACAAGGTTAACACGCGTTGGCGGCTCACCCATCCCGTGCACGTAGGCTGTGATGTCGACGGACCGGATGCGGTGCCGCACCGCCGCCGGCGTGGAGTCACGTTCGGCGACGGGCCCATATCGAAACGGCTCCGAATCGCGGGTGCAACCAGGTTGATTGGCCGCTCACCGCTACCATCGGGGACACTGCAGCGGGGGCCGAAAGTTTTCGAGTGTCATCGGTGAAGGGAGGTGGACGTGGGAGTCCTGCAGCGCTTCGAGCGCAGGCTCGAAAGCATGGTCCAAGGCGCGTTCACTCGTGCTCTTCATTACGAGGTCCAGCCGGTCGAGATCGCGGCGGCCATCCAGCGTGAGCTCGACAACAACGCACAGATCGTCAGCCGCCAACGATCCCTGGTCCCCAACGATTTCGTCGTCGAGCTCGGCTCGGCCGACTACGAACGCTTGGCGCCGTACTCCGGCACCCTTGCGCCGGAGCTGATCGAACTGGCCCGCGAGCACGCCGAACTCCAGCACTATGCGTTCACCGGCCCGCCTCGGGTCCAGTTCGAACGCCACGACGACATCGGTACTGGCGACTTCCGCATCCGCAGCGCGGTACGAGCGGGCGTCGACCGCGGCGCGTCGTACTCGCCGACGTCAACCGCCGAGCAGCGCGCGGCTGCGTACCTCGTGATCAACGGTACCCAGCACCCCGTCGTCGCTCCCGGAATCGTCCTGGGCCGCGGCAGCGAGTGCGACATCCGCATCGACGACCCCGGTGTGTCGCGGCGCCACCTCGAGATCAGGGTGTACCAGCAGGGACCTCAGACCCAGCTCGTGGCCGTCGACCTGGGCTCGACCAACGGCACGGTCATCGACGGGGCTCGGGTCCCGCAGGCACCGATCACCAACGGCTCCCGCATCGTGCTCGGCTCCACCGTCGTCGACGTGCACCGGCACGGCTCCGGGGGGTGAACCGGTGTCGGAGCTGACCCTCACGGTCATCAAGCTGGGGTTCTTGGCGGTGCTGTGGCTGCTGATTCTCTCGGTCACGTCGGCCATGCGCGCCGACCTTTTCGGGGTGCGCCCGCCCAAGCAACCCAAGCCGCCCCGTGAGGCCCGAGAGGCCGCCCGCAAGCCGCGCAACACCAAGGGCGTGCCGACCAAGGCCGTGATCATCGAAGGTCCGGACAACGGGCGCACGGTGCCGCTCGACGGTGCACCGGTCACCTTCGGTCGCGGCAGTGACTGCACGGTGCCGTTGTCCGACGAGTACGTGTCGACACAGCACGCCCGGCTGCGGTTTCATGAGAACCAGTGGTACGTCGAGGATCTCGGGTCCACGAACGGCACCTACGTCGGCAACCAGCGGCTCACCCGCAGTACGCCGGTCAACGCCAAGAGCAGGTTCCGGCTCGGTAAGACCGTCGTCGAGCTGCGGAAGTAGGACCGATGCCTCTGATGCTGCGCTACGTCGCGCGCTCTGACGTCGGACTCGTTCGCGAAGGCAACGAGGACTCCGGCTACGCGGGCCCCTACCTCCTCGCCGTCGCCGATGGGATGGGCGGGCACGCCGCGGGCGAGGTAGCCAGTCAGGCCGCCATCGACGAGCTCGTCCTGGCCGAGCGCGACCCCAGTGGCACGGACCCACTCGAGGCGCTGACCGGCGCCATCCAAGCCGCCAACGCGCGGATCCGCCAGCTCATCGTCGACGATTCCAGCCGCGAAGGCATGGGCACGACGGTGACCGCCCTGTTGTGGACCGGCGACGCGCTCGGCCTGGTCCATATCGGTGACTCCCGCGCCTATCTGCTTCGGGACGGCCAGTTGCGGCAGCTCACGCATGACCACACCTTCGTGCAGTCGCTCGTCGACGAGGGCCGCATCACGCTCGAAGAAGCCGGAGTGCACCCGGCACGATCGCTGATCCTCAAGGCGCTGCAAGGCCAGGCCGAGGTCGAGCCCGACTTGATCCTGCTCGAAGTGGAACCCGGCGACCGGCTTCTGGTCTGCAGCGACGGACTCACCGGCGTGGTCTCTGACGAGACCCTGCAGAAGACTCTGGTGGAAGCCAGCCAGCTCGACGACGCCGCCGACGAACTGGTCCGGCTCGCGCTGGCCGGCGGGGCTCCCGACAACGTCACCCTGGTGCTGGCCGACATCATCGAGACCGACACGCCGCGCCACCCGGACGACACCGCCGAGGCCTACCTCGTCGGCGCGGC
>JAJYTA010000240.1 GCA_021793295.1 Actinomycetes bacterium | reverse complement strand
GGCAGGAAGGACTAACATCGTGGATTTACTGCCAAATCTGTGGCAGGCTGCCGGAATGATCCGGAATGTGGCCACGGTGGCGCTCGACGGCGTTGCCCCGTTCGAGCTCGGACTGCTGTGTGAGGCATTCGGCCTGGATCGCAGCGCTCAGGGCCTACCGAAGTTCGACTTCGACCTGTGTACGGTGTCGCCGGGCGAGGTCGCGACGTCGGCAGGCTTCGGCATCACCGTGCAGCACGGTCTAGAGCGTCTAGAGGCGGCAGATCTCATCGCCATCCCGGCGATGCCGCGTGACAACATCTTCCCCGAAGACCTGCTCGAACGGTTGCGTGCCGCCGTCGACCGCGGCGCGCGAGTGTTGTCGGTGTGCTCCGGTGCGTTCATCCTCGGTGCGGCCGGCCTCCTCGACGGCCGGCGATGCACCACTCACTGGATGTACGCCGACGAGCTGGCGCTGCGGTTTCCGCTGGCCAAGGTCGACCCTGGCGTGCTGTACGTCGACGAAGACCCGGTCATCACCAGCGCCGGCACGGCGGCAGGCATCGACGCCTGCCTGCACTTGTGGCGCAAGGAGTTCGGCGCCGACTCCGCTGCGGCCGTGGCCCGCCGGATGGTCGTGCCGCCGCACCGCGAGGGCGGTCAGGCGCAGTTCATCGAGGCTCCGATCCGCGTCGGCGAGGTTCCGACGTTGTCGAACGTCATCGACTACATGGCCGCGCACCTGGACGAGGACCTGACCGTCGAGCGGTTGGCGTCAGTGGCGTCGATGTCGCCGCGGACCTTCGCCCGCAAGTTCCGTGCCGAGACCGGGACGACGCCGTACGAATGGCTGCTCACGGCTCGGCTCGCCGCGGCGCAGCGCATGCTCGAACGTGGCGAGGACGTCGTCGAGACGGTGGCCGCGCGCGTCGGGTTCGGGACCGCCGGGGTGATGCGGCACCACTTCGCCCGGCGGCTGGGCACGACACCGCGCGCCTACCGCGCCGCCTTCCGCGCGCGCATCTCGGCCGATTCTCAGATGCCGGTGGTGGATCGCGGGTAGGCGATCTCCGGGTCGCATTCGACGTTGACGAGGTACGGCACGCCGGCATCGAAAGCCCGCTTCAGCGCGGGGCCGATGTCCGACGGCGCTCGGACCGTCTCGCCCGCGCCGCCGAGCGCCTCGACCACCGTGTCGTAGCCCGTCGTCAGCCGAAGGTCCGCGGCGACGTCGTAGCCGTACAGCATCCGCATGGGATGCTTCTCCAGGCCCCAGGCGCCGTTGTTGCCCACCACCATGACCACCGGCAGCTGATGACGTACCAGCGTGTCGACGTCCATCAGCGACATGCCGGCGGCGCCGTCGCCGTACAGCAGCACCACCTGGCTCGACGGCCGGGCCAGCCGAGCGGCCGCGGCCGCGCCTGCCCCCGCCCCGAGGCAGCCGTAGGGGCCGGGGTCGAGCCAGCAACCCGGCCGGGCCGGCTCGACGAACTTGCCCGCCCACGAAACGAAGTCGCCGCCGTCGCCGATCACCACGGCATCGTCGTCGAGGAGCCGGTTCAGCTCGCCGTACACCCGAGCAGGGTGGATCGGGTCGGCGTCGGAGGTCAGCAGGGCGTTGCCGCGGTCCACCGCCACGCGAGCCTCGTCGCGCAGCCGGTCCGCCCAGGCCGTGTACCGGCCCGGACGGGCGACGGCCTGAAACTCCTCGAGGACTGTGTCCAGGACGAGTCCGAGCTCGCCGGTGGCCCGGGCGGCGAGATCGACGTGTGCGGCCAATTGGCCGGGGGAGTCCGCGACGTGGACGACGCGGGCCGCAGCGGCTCCGTCGGCCCCGCCGAACGAGCCGAACCCGAGCCGGAAGTCCAGCGGTGTCCCGACGACGATCACGAGGTCGGCCTGCTTGAACGCGGTAGAGCGGGCGCGGTTCACCAGCAGCGGATGCCCTGGTGGCAGGATGCCGCGGCCCATCCCGTTGGCGACGGCAGGAACCTGTGTCTGCTCGACGAAGCGCCGGGCCGCCTGCTCGGCGCCGTCCATCCACACGTCCGAGCCGATGACCACGACCGGGCGCTCGGCTTCGGCCAGGACGGTGGCGATCGCCGCGGCGTCGGCGGGATCGGGCGCCGGACGCGCCTGCGGCGCGGTGGGGCTGAGCGTGACGTCGGCGTGGCTGTACAGCTCGTCCATGGGCACGTCGACGAAGACCGGGCCGCGGTGCGCAGAACGCGCGGCGGCCAAGGCGCGGTCGACGGTGCCGGCCACCTCGGCCGCGGTGTGCGCGGTGGCCGCGAACTTCGTCACCGGGTCGAGCAGGGGCGGGTGGTCGAGCTCTTGCAGGGCGCCGGTGCCCCACCGGAAGGCCGGAGCACGCCCGCCCAACGCGAGCAGCGGGACACCGGAGAAGTGCGCCTGCGCGACACCGCTGATCCCGTTCGTGACCCCCGGGCCTGCCGTCAGCACGGCCAGGCCGGGATTGCGGGTGAGCTTCGCAGTGGCCTCGGCGCCGAACACCGCACTCTGCTCGTGCCGGACGTCGACGATCCGGGTTCGGCTGCCTGCTTGGACAGCCGCGTCGTAGAGCGGGAACACGTGCGCGCCGGAGAGCGTCCACAACGTGTCCACGCCGTGCGCCTCGGCTATCGCGAGTGCGTGCCGCCCGGCATGCCCGGTGAGCACGAGCGCGTCACCGGCAGCAGGCGTCGGCTCAGCAGGATTGTTGTATTGCGAAGTACCCACGCATGGCACAGTACATGAGCTCACGGCTGCCGGTAGAGCCATGGCGCGCTGGACCGCAGGGCACGCTGCAGCGCGATGAGCAGATCCGAGCGCACGCTCGGCATGATGATGGTCTTGGTCGCCACGTCCTGCGCCGGGGTTCCGTGCACACCGAGGAGCAACTGCAGGTGCAGGGCCCGCAGGAAGTCGATGGTGTTCTCGCGAGCCGCCGCGCCAGGGGTGGGCGGAGGTGACTGGTCGTTCCACGCCACCGAGATGCGATCGAGCCAGGTCTCCAGCGTGTCGATCGGGATCAGGTCGCGGTGCAGCAACGACATCGTCGCGAACGCCAGGCGTTGCTCTTCTCCGGCCGCGAAGCGATGCGGGGTGGGCGTGCACAGCCGCTCGGCGACGACGTCGAGCAGGACCGGCAGCTCGTCGGCGCCCAGATGCCGCGAAGCGCTCAGCGCGCCGATGACGTCGGCACCGTGGATGACGGCGTTGGCCCAACCCTGCGCGGGGATCCAGCCGCGCAGGTCGCGCTCGGCGAGAAACCACGCGACGGCTTGGTCGGCCCAGGTGAGGACCGCCGCGGGGTGCAACCCGTGGGTGACGTTGTCGCGGGCGATGATGTCGGCGAGCACCGCGGCGGAGTACGACCGACGCAACACCGACGGGGTGCCGTCCTCGCCGAGCCCCTTCCGCAATCCGAGCGCCAGCCCGTCACCCAGACCGATGAGCAGCTCGTCGTAGACGCCTTCACCGATCCATGTCTGCAGAACCGAATGAGCGATGTCGCAGCGGGAGTGCGGATCGGGGTCGCCGAGCATCGTCACCAGCTCGATGGTCAGTTGGTCCAGCTCCGCTCCCTGAGGGAGCCGGAAGCCATCGGCCACGACTCGTTCCCAGTACGATTGCTGCACAGGGCAATCCTCGCAGAACCACCTCCGAAGGGGGAAGCGAGGGCACGGCGACTACGCTCAGTGACGTGCCGTCGCTCAATGACGTCGTTCATCGTCACACCGATCTTTCCGAGGCCGAGCTCGACTGGGTGCATGCGCTCGTCGCGGACTGGCAGCTGCTCGCCGACCTGTCGTTCGCCGACCTCGTGCTCTGGGTGCGCGATACCGACGGTGAGGGGTATCGCGCGGTGGCGCAGATGCGCCCCACCACCGGCCCCACGGCCTATGTCGAAGACCTGGTGGGTTCGTATCTGGCCAAGGGACGCAGGCCGCTGATCGACACCGCCTACAGCGAAGGCGTCATCCGCCGCGAAGGCGATCCGGAATGGTGGGACGACGTGCCGGTGCGGGTGGAGGCCATTCCGGTGCGGTGTGGCGAGCGCATCATCGGCGTCATCGGCCGGCACACCAATCTGGTGGCCGTGCGGACGCCGAGCCGGCTGGAGTTGTCCTACCTCGAGTGCGGTGGTCAGCTGGCCAAACTCATCACCGAGGGGCGCTTTCCGCATCCGCGCGCCACGGACATGGGGCGCCGCGGCGCACCGCGGGTCGGCGACGGCTTGATCCGCCTTGACGTCGACGGCGTGGCGCTCTACGCGAGCCCGAACGCGACCTCGGCCTACCGGCGCCTCGGCCTCACGGCCGACCTGGTGGGACAGAAGCTGGGGGCCGCGACCGCCGAGCTGGCGCCGCGCGCCGGTGCGATGGACGAGCCGTTGGAGTCGGTGCTCAGTGGCCGCCAGCACATCCGGACCGAGATCGAGGGCAACGGAACCGTCCTGACGTTGCGCACCATTCCGCTCGATCCCGGCGGGCGCCACGTCGGCGCCTTGGTGTTGTGCCGGGACGTGACCGAGGTGCGCCGGCGCGAACGAGAGCTGCTGACCAAGGACGCGACGATCCGCGAGATCCATCACCGGGTCAAGAACAACCTGCAGACGGTCGCGGCGCTGCTGCGCCTGCAAGCACGCCGGATCGGGGTGCCGGCCGGGCGGTTGGCGCTCGACGAAGCGGTGCGCCGCGTCGGCACCATCGCGATCGTGCACGAGACGCTGTCGCAGACCGTCGACGACACGGTCGTCTTCGACGACGTCGCCGACCGGTTGCTCGGCATGGTGGCCGAGGTGGCGGCGACCGAGGCGCGGGTGCGGGTGCAACGGCGCGGCTCGTTCGGCGTGCTGGGGGCCGACATCGCCACACCGCTGGCGATGGCGCTGACCGAGATCCTGCAGAACGCCGTCGAACACGGGCTGGGCTCGAACGCGGGAGAGGTGACGCTCACCGCGGACCGGCGCGAGGGACGGCTGCGTGTGGTGGTCGAGGATGACGGCCACGGGCTACCCGCGGACTTCGACGTCGACCAATCAGCTCACCTGGGGCTGCAGATCGTACGGACGCTCGTGGTCGGTGAACTGGGCGGCTCGTTGGAGCTCAACCCGCGAATGCCCAGCGGGACGTCGGTCGTGCTTGACCTGGCGTCGGCCCACGAACGATGACGCCCCGCCGGCCGGGTGACGGCGGGCGGGGCGTGACAAGCTCCCGGGTGGGCTCAGTAAGCCCGGGCGCGAGCTCGCGCGTTGCGACGCTTGAGCGCGCGACGCTCGTCCTCGGACAGACCGCCCCACACGCCGGCGTCCTGGCCGCTCTCGAGCGCCCAG
>JAJYTA010000043.1 GCA_021793295.1 Actinomycetes bacterium | reverse complement strand
GCACCTCACCGAGTGGCAGGAGTTCCGCGCGATCGACCCGGTCGAACTGCGCGGTGTCGTCGAGCGACCGGTCGTCGTCGACGGCCGCAACTGCCTCGACGCCGACGCATGGCGCGCCGCCGGCTGGACCTACCGGGGGCTCGGCCGCCCGTAGAAAGTCGACACCGGACACAACCGGGCGGCCGTGTCGGGGCGTCAGCATTCTGAAGTGACCCCGACGGACGGACATGGGCATGCGCGCGGAGCTCGACGAATCGTTCGCAGCGTTGGCCGCGGCGGAACTGGCCGGGCTCCGGCGGTTCGGCTACGCCGTATGCGGTGACTGGGCCCGGGCCGACGACCTGGTGCAAGCCACGTTCGAGCGGATGTACCGCAAGTGGCCACGGATCCACGACGTATCCAATCCGGGTGCGTACGCCCGGACGGTGTTGTCGCGGCTGGCGATCAGCGAGACTCGGCGATCCTGGTGGCGTCGGGAACGCGTGACCGACGACCTGCCGGATGAGCCGGTTGGTGATCGTGCTCACGAAGCCGTTGATCGAGTTGATCTTGCGCATGCGCTGAGCGGGCTGACGGTGAAGCAGCGGGCCGTGGTGGTCTTGCGGTTCGTCGAGGACCGCCCGGTTGCCGAGGTGGCCGAGATTCTCGGTATCGCGCCCGGCACGGTCAAGCGGCAGTGCCACGACGCTACCGCCCACCTGCGAAGACAGCTCGATGTTCACGAGACCGTCGGTCCGGAACCGAGCCACGCCGAAGAGAGTTGATCATCGTGCCTGGTGTGCCTGAGTTGTTGCGCGAAGCAGAGAAGCAGACCGTCCCGCCCACCCCGTTCGATCTGGACACGTCGTTGCAACGCGTGCGGGCGAAAGCAGTGCGTCGACGGCGCGCGTGGGCAGCCTCGGGTTTCGCCGCGGCCGCAGCCGTCGTCGTCGGGTCGGTGGTGTGGCCTGCCGATACGAACGACGCATCCGAGCCACCGCGCCCGGCCGCCGCGGCTCCCGCCGACCCGCGGGACATGCTGGAGATCTTGAACACCCCGCGGGAGGCCGAGGACCGGCTTCCGGTTGACGTGACAGAAGACCCCGTCTTCGCCGATACGCAGCTGGTCCCCGAATCCGTGCGCTTCCTCGCTGAACACGACACTGAGCGGTACTGGACCGGTGTGTCGGCCGACGGCTACGCGTGTCTGTTGATGACGGTGCCGACGGACAAGCTGAACGCACGGCCCGAAGACGACTGGACCTGGTACCTCGGATGTGGCGGCATCTCGGGAGATGGAATGCAGATGACAGCGGAGGGTGTGCAAGTTCGGCTCGTACCGGACGACTACGAGCCGAGCGAACAGGACCACGAGGAGTGGACCTTCCTGACCCCCAACCTCGCGGTCGAGAAGGACTGAACCCGCGCATCCACGACGACGGCGTCAGTCCTGCTCGAGCAGCTCCGGCGGGACTTCGGTACCGTCGCGCAGCGCTGTCCACAACAGCTCCGCCTGCTCGCTGTCCCACGTGACGGTGTTGCCCACCTCGCCCAGCGGGACGGTGAGGGTGTCACCGCCGTCACCGGACACGGCGCCGATGCCACGCACGAAACTGAACATGTCGAGCGGGCCGGTGTCCTCGTCCAGGACGAGCGCGTCACCGCCGGCCAGCGCGGTGCGGGTGAGCTCGAGCGGGTTGAGCAGCGTGCCCGCCGACAGCGCCTTGTCCGAGATCGCGGAGATGAGCTCGCGCTGACGCTCCACGCGCCCGAGGTCCGAGCGCGGGTCGAAGTAGCGGGCGCGGGCGTAGCCCAGCGCGTCGGAGCCGGCGAGTTCCTGGCAGCCCTCCGGGAGATCGATGTGCGCCTTCTCGTCCTGGACGGCCTCGTCGAGGCACATCTCCACGCCGCCGAGGGCGTCGACGATGTGGGCGAAGCCGCCGAAGCCGATCTGGACGTAGTCGTCGATGGCCACCCCGGTGTTCGCTTCGATCGTCTCCACCAGCAGTGGAGCGCCGCCGAAGGCGAACGACGCGTTGATGCGGTTCTGGCCCTCGCCCGGGATGTCGACGATCGAGTCACGCGGCACGCTGATCAGGGCCGGGCGGTCGCCGCCGCCAGGAACGTGCAGCAACATGATGGTGTCGGTGCGCTGGCCCGATGTTTGGCCGGTGCCGAGTTCGGACCGTTCTTCCTCGGTGAGGTCTTCACGGCTGTCGGACCCGACGATCAGGAACACGCGGCCGTCGGACCGGGCGTCGCCGTGATCGTCCGGAATGGCGTCGACCTTGTCGATGCGGCCCCACACGTACCACAGCAAGGCGGCGATCACGACGGCGATGATCAGCAGGAGTATGAGCAGCCACCGGAAGAAGCGGCCGATGCCGGAACGGCGCTTCTTGGGGCGAGGCGGCGGATCGTCGTCGCGCTGGCGGCTGCGGCGGGGCGGCGACGTCGGAGGCGGCGCCGCGGCGGCCGGTTCTTGGGCGGGCGGCAGCACGCTGGTGCCGCCCGGTGCGGGCGCCTGCTGCGGGATCGGCGTGTCGTCATCGTCTTCGGGGCTGTGTGGCCGCCCGCCCCGGTACGACACCCCTGGCACGTGGCCGGAACGGTAGGTGGTGCGCTTGACGTGCGACACGTCGTTCTGTCCCGCCTCGCCTTGAGGTGGGACAGGGGCATCGGAGCCACCGTCTGGTCTCGTCATCGAGACGACCATACCCGGGTACCACCCGGTGTGGCCGATGACGCACACCGGTGTGCTGTGTGGTCCTCTAGGCTGGCGCGATGAGTTGGCTCGTCACCGGCGGGGCCGGTTACATCGGCGCGCATGTCGTCCGTGCTCTGACGGCGGCGGGGGACGATGTCGTCGTCGTCGACGATCTGTCCACCGGACTGGCCGAGCGCATCCCGGACGGTGTCGCGTTCGAACGCATGAGCCTGTTCGACGCAGCCGGCATCCGCCGCGTCCTGAACGATCACGACATCGACGGCGTGGTGCACGTCGCTGCGAAAAAGCAGGTCGCCGAGTCGCTACGGGAGCCCTCACGGTACTTCCGCGAGAACGTCGAAGCGGTGCGGATCCTGCTGGACGAGTGTGCCGAGGCCGGGGTGGGGTCGTTCGTGTTCTCCTCCAGCGCGGCGGTCTACGGGCATGCCGCCGCCGCCCCGGTGCGTGAGGACGACTCGTGTGCGCCCACCACGCCGTATGGGCAGACCAAACTCGCGGGTGAGTGGCTGGTGCGCGCGGTCGGTGACGTCGCCGGCATGCGTACCCTGTCGCTGCGCTATTTCAACGTCGCCGGGGCCGGCGAACCCGCCCTGGCCGACCAGCACGCCACCAACCTCGTTCCGCTCGTGCTCAGCGCGATCCGCCGCGGCACCCCGCCAAGAATCTTCGGCGCGGACTATCCCACCGCCGACGGCACGTGTGTGCGCGACTACGTCCACGTCGCCGACGTCGCCGACGCGCACGTTCACGCCGCCCATGCCCTGGCGCACGACGAGCTCGCCTCTGGTCAGGTGCTCAACATCGGGACCGGCGAAGGGGTCTCGGTCCGCCAGATCATCACGCAGGCGCTGGCGATCACCGGTTCGGGCCTGGAGCCGGTGGTCGAGGCCCGTCGGCCCGGCGATTCGCCCGTGGTCGTGGCCGACGTGGGCACGGCGAGCCGACTGTTGTCGTGGAAGGCGACGAAGTCCGTCACCGACATGATCGAGTCGGCGTGGCAGGCAAGGTGACCGGCCGTTGCGCGCGCCTGGCCTGATCCGGCATCGAGCGAAGGAGTAGGACCGAATGACGCTGGAGGGGCGGCCCACCTCGGCTGCGCAGACGAGCCTGTCGCGCATCATGACCGCGTTGGACACCAACCTGCTGGGCACCGTGCACGGCGGTGTGATCATGAAGCTGATCGACGACGTCGCCGGTGCGGTCGCGCAGCGGCATTCCGGTGGTCCGGCCGTCACGGCGACGATGGACGAGATGACGTTTCTCGAGCCGGTCCACGTCGGTGACCTGGTGCACGCCAGTGGCCGGGTGAACTGGACCGGACGGACGTCGATGGAGGTCGGCGTACGCGTGGTGGCCGAGCCGTGGAACGAGGTCCGCCCGGCCGCGGCGGTGGCCACCGCCTACCTCGTCTTCGTCGCGCTCGACGAGGACGGTGCGCCGCGCCTGGTCCCTCCGGTCCTGCCGGAGACCGAGGAGGACCGGCGCCGCTTCGCCGAGGCGAAGATCCGCCGTACTCACCGCCTGGCCCGCCGCGAGGCGATCCTGGCTTCGCGACGCCAGGATTCGGCGGCCGCAGGGGGCGAAAGCTAGCTTCGCGCGGCGCGCAGTCGTCCCGATATGTACCGATTCGCGCATTCTTACGGGGATCGGTGTGACAGAAGTGACGGACGAGGCGGGCGTTGTCGGCGTGCCTCCACAGTGATCGAGTGGCGTGGCGGTGATACTGACGTGGCGAGCGCTACGGGGGCGTTCGTGTTCGACATGTCCTGGGGGATATGAATGGGAACTCCGGCACGGCCGTCCGGTCCCCGGCGCGCTGCGACCCAGCGTCGAACGACGGCGGCGTTGCGGGCCGAGCGCGCCGAGGCGCGGCGGTTCCGGCGTTCGTTGACGCTCGTCGGGTTGTCGGTCGTCGCGCCCGGAAGTGCGCAGTTCATCGCCGGGCACCGCAAGACCGGCAAGATCGCGTTGGCCGTGGCCGGTGGACTGGTGACGCTGGCCGCGCTCATCGCATGGCTGGTGCCGATGCAGGACCTCGCCGGGCTGGCGGTCAAGCCCTGGCTGCTGACCGGGTTCAAGATCATCGCCTTCGGGATGGCCATCGCCTGGGCCGCGCTCATCGTCGACGCCTGGCGCCTCGGGCACCCACCCGGCCTCAACCAGAAGCATCGCCTGATCATGGTGGGCGCCACCATCGCACTCGCGGGCCTGGTGTCCACGCCGTTCGTCGTGGCTGCTCGGTATGCGACGGCCGCACACGACGCGGTGGTCGAGATGTTCCCGTCCGGCGAGGTCGCCGCCGCCAGCGACGGACGACTGAACATCCTGCTGCTCGGTGTCGATGCCGGCGACGGACGCGTGGGGGTGCGTCCGGACAGCATCAACCTCGTGTCGGTGGACGTTCGCACCGGCGAGCCGTCGATGATCAGCTTGCCCCGCAATCTCGAGAAGGCACGTTTCCCACCCGGCTCGCCGGCTGACGACGAGTTTCCGCGCGGGTTCGACGGTGACGGCGACCGCTCGGACTACCTGCTCAACGCCACGTGGACCTACGGGGAGGAGCACCCGGAGCTGTTCGATGGGGCGTCCGGGCCCGGCCCCACCGCCGTCAAGCAAGCCGTCGAAGGCACCCTCGGCATCCCCGTCCACTACTACGTCGCCGTCGACCTCGACGGATTCCGCGACATCATCGACGCCATCGGCGGCGTGACGCTCCGCGTCAACGAGGAGTTGCCGATCGGTGACAAGGGCCGCGTGCTCGAGCCGGGCCTGCAAGAGCTCGACGGCTATCACGCACTCTGGTACGCGCGGTCTCGTGAGGGGTCGTCGGACTACGACCGGATGGCCCGGCAGCGCTGCGTCATCGGTGCGTTGATGCGCGAGGCCGACCCGCCGACACTCCTGGCCAATTTCCTCGACTTGGCCGAAGCGTCGAAATCGATGATCACCACCGACATTCCGCGCGAGGACCTGTCGAACCTGGTCGACCTGGCGCTGAAGGCGAAGGACGCGGAGATCACGGCGCTGCAGTTCGTGCCGCCGCTCATCGCGCCGGCTGATCCCGACTTCGACCTCATCGCGGAGCGGACGTCGGATCTGCTCAACGGCGACATCGACGTGGCTTCCGCCGCGCAGCCGGCGGACGACTCGGGCGCCGCAGATGGTTCGGGCGCCGCAGATGGTTCGGGCGGCGATGGTTCGGGCGGCGACGCCGAGGACGATGCCAGCGGCGAGGGCGATCCGGCTGCGGACGATGGCGACGACGACAGTGTCGGCGAGGCTCCGGCGTACGACGAGGCGGGCGAGGACGGCGATGCGCCGAACGCCTCGGAGCCGGTGGAAGTGTCCTCCGCGTGCTCCTACGAGTAGGGGTTCGTCGGGGCCGTCCGGGCGGCCGGTGTCTGGGTACGTGTCGCGGTGGGGGTGCGCCACGAGGTTTTCTGTTGCATCACGAGGCGTGCATGGGTGGTGTGGCAGGGAATTACCAAGTGAACATGATCATTCGAACGCACGCGGGAGGGGAGTGTGTGGGTGAAGCGGACGCAGGTCCGGGGTACCGGGTAAGGTGCTCGCCGACATGAACGCCGCCGCCGATCAACCTGAGACCCACCGCGCCGACGTCCCCGGGGGACGCGTTTGGCCGGCGGTCTCGATCATCATGCCGGTGCTCGACGAAGAGCGACACCTGGCCGAATCCGTCGCCGGAGTCATGGCTCAGGACTATCCCGGCGAGACTGAGCTCGTCCTCGCACTCGGCCCGTCCAGAGACCGCACCAACGAGATCGCGCGCGGCCTGGCGGCCGAAGATCCCCGGGTCCGGCTGGTCGACAACCCCGCCGGGCGCACCCCGGCCGGCCTCAACGCCGCACTCGCGGCGGCGCGGCACAACATCATCGTCCGCGTCGACGGCCACGGCGTGCTGTGCGAGGGCTACATCCGAACCGCCGTACAGGTCCTGGAACAGACTGGCGCGGCCAACGTCGGCGGCATCATGCACGCCGAAGGGCAGACCGACTTCGAACAGGCCGTCGCGCGCGCCTACACCTCCCGATTCGGCCTGGGCGGCGGGCGCTTTCACATCGGTGGGGAGGCCGGGCCCGCCGATACCGTCTACCTCGGCGTCTTCCGGCGCGAGGTGCTGGACAAGCTCGGGGGCTTCGACGAGCACTTTCAGCGCGCCCAGGACTGGGAGCTCAATCACCGCATCCGGGCTGCGGGCGAGACCGTGTGGTTCACACCGGAGTTGTCGGTGCGCTACCGGCCGCGTCCGGACCTACGGTCCCTGGCCCGCCAGTTCCTCAAGACCGGGCAATGGCGTCGCGAGGTGGTTCGGCGTTACCCGGAGACCGCGAGCCCGCGCTACCTGGCCGCACCGGTGGTCACCGCAGGTGTCGCCGGGGGGACACTAGCGGGATTGGCCGCCGCCGTAGGGGCCCCAGGCTGGCTGGCGATCGGATGGCTGGCCCCGGCCGGCTATGCCGCAGGCGTGCTGGTTGCCGGGTTGAGCGGCGGGCGCGGACTGCCGCCGCGAGCCCGAGCCTGGCTCCCGGGGGTGCTGGCGACCATGCACCTGACGTGGGGCACGGGGTTCATCATCGGTGTGCGTCCGCGGCAGGGCGCCCGATCTCCCGAAGCGCTGGAGCATGCGCCGCGGTGAAAGTTCTCATGCTGGTGCAGTCGCCCGTGGCCGGCGACTCGCGCGTCCTGCGCGAGGCTGCCGCACTGCGAAAAGCCGGGCACGACGTCCACGTGTTCGGGCGTGACGTGCCCGACGACTTCGACCCTGGAGGCGGGGTGACCGTGGGCTCGGTGGCCCGCTCGCGCGGCATGAAGCCGCGAAGCGCCGTTGCGGCGTCGGCGACGGCAGCCTCGCCGCGCACCGATGCACCGCGGGCGGCGAACTCAGGTCCGGCCGCGCCCCCATCCGTCCCGTCCTTCGCCGCAGGCGGGTTGAAGGGACGCGCGCTGCGCGGCGCCCGGTGGTTCCTGCTGCCGGAGCATCGTGAGCGGACCGAACGCACCTGGCGTACCGAAGCCGGCCAAGCGCTGGCCGGCAGCGGCCCGTTCGACGTCGTGCACGCCCACGACTACAACACCTTGGCCCTCAGCGCCGAGCTGGCCGAGCGATGGTCGGCGCAGCTGGTGTACGACAGCCATGAACTGTGGTTCGATCGCGGCCTGCCCGGACGGCCCACCCCGCTGCGGTCGTGGCGCGGGCGCCGGAAGGAAGCACAACTGGCCGCCCGGGCGCAGGCCGTGCTCACGGTGAGCGACGGTATCGCCGACCGGTTGCGCCGCCGGGGCGTGTCCGAGGTCACCGTGGTGCGTAACACTTTCCCGCTCGCCGGCCGCGTACCGCCGCCGTTGTCGCCCAGCCCGGCTGGGGTGGCCTACGCCGGGCGGATCGGCCCGGGCCGCGATCTCGAAGCCGTCGTCGGCGCCGCGGCGAGCCTACGACCGCTGCGGACCGTGCTGGCCGGACCTGGCGATCCCGCGTACCGCTTCGACCACACCGGGGTGGAGATCGTCCCGCCGATGTCGCTGAACAGCGTCGACGAGTTGTACCAGGAACTGGGCATCGCCATCGTCACGTTGACCGACACCTGCGACAACCACCGGCTGGCCTTGCCCAACAAGCTCTTCCACGCCGTGCGGGCCGGGGTACCCGTGGTGGCGGCCAACCTCCCGGAGCTGCACCGGGTCGTGCTCCGACACGGGCTCGGCCGGCTGTACCGGCCGGGAGATCCGAACTCCCTGGCCGACGCGGTACGCTCAGTTGTTCGGGAGTACGGCGAGCACGTCTCCGCCGTCCACAAGGCGCGTCCCGCGCTGTCCTGGGAGCGCGACGCGCAGGTCCTCACCGAGGTCTACGCCGGCCTGGAGTCACGGTGAGGGGGCACAAGCAAGCAGCGCCGCGCTGGTGCGAGACGTCGTCGGCGGGTCGTCTACCCTTGACCAGACTCACCAGGCGACCAGCGCACCTGCCGTGCGTCGAACACAGCAGCGCCAGAAAGGCATTCCGTCCATGAACGCCACTCGCCTCGACGAGGACTTCACCTCGTCGGTGCACGTCTACGAGCCGCACCGGAAGGGCCTACCCCGGCTCCGCCCGTACTTCCGGGCCTTGTGGGAGCGTCGCCAGTTCGCCGCGGAGATGTCGCGGGCGTCGATGCGCGCGGCCAACACCAACACGGTGTTCGGCCAGATCTGGCTGGTGCTGAACCCGCTGCTGCTGGCGTGTGTGTACTTCACGCTGGTGTTCATCCTGCGCGGCGGCAATGCGGGTCCGGACTTCTTCGTCCACCTGGTCGGCGGGCTGTTCGCGTTCTTCTACTTCTCCGGTGCGCTGCAGACCGGAGCCTCCAGCGTCGTCGGTGGCGGCAAGCTGCTGCTGAACATGTCCTTCCCGCGGCTGCTGTTGCCGCTGGCGGCGCTGCGCACGGCGTTCTTCCGCTTCCTGCCGACGCTCCTGGTGTACTTCGTGCTCCACTTCACCTTCGGGCAGCGGCTGCACTGGGCGATGCTGCTGGCGCCGTACTTCCTGCTCATGCTGACCTTGTTCGGCGCGGGCATGGGGATGATCTTCGCCACGATCCAGGTGTACTTCCGCGACGCGGCCAGCTTCCTGCCGTACATGGTGCGGATCTGGCTGTACATGTCGCCGGTGCTCTGGTTCCCGGAGGTGGGGATCGGCCGGCTGGAGAGCAAGTTCGGCGATGTCGGCGAAATCATGTATGCCAACCCGCTGTTCTCCATCCTGGGAGGATGGGGAGAGACGCTTGTCCGCGGCGAGGTTCCGCCGCTGGGCATGTGGATCGGTGCCGCGGCGTGGGCCATACCCGTTCTCGTGATCGGAGCTATTTTCTTCATGTCGAGGGAGCGCGAGTTTGTCGTCCGTCTCTGAGGTGAGCAGCGTGACCACCACCGACCCTGCGGAAATGGCAGTTCAGGTCGAGAATGTCTCGTTGACTTACCGCACGACCTTCGAGCGCGTGCCGACGTTCAAGTCGGCTCTCGTGCGGCTGGGCCGTGGCGAGCGTGCGGTCAAACAGGTCGAAGCGATCCAGAACGTGTCGTTCGAGGTTCCACACGGGTCCGCAGTCGGTGTCATCGGCGCGAACGGGGCCGGCAAGTCCACGCTGATGCGGATGATCGCGGGCATCCTGCCGCCCACCGAGGGCCGGATCCAGGTCAACGGGCGCGTCAGCACCCTGCTGGCTCTCGGCGTGGGCTTCAACCCGCAACTGTCCGGCCGCGAGAACATCGTCCTGGGCGGCCTGGCCGCCGGGCTGAGCCGCAAGGAGATCGAACACCGCTACGAAGAGATCGCCGGCTTCGCCGACCTGGGTGAGTTCATCGACCTGCCGATGCGCACGTACTCCTCGGGTATGCACGGGCGGCTGGCGTTCTCGGTGGCCGTGCACATGGATCCGGACATCCTGCTGATCGACGAAGCGCTCTCAGCCGGCGACGCGACGTTCAAGCAGAAGGCGGCGGCCAAGATGAAGGAACTGGTCACCACCGCACGCACGATGTTCCTCGTCAGCCATGCGCTCAAGAGTGTCCAGGACCTCTGCGACACCGTGGTGTGGCTGCACAAGGGACGTCTGATGATGAAGGGTGAGCCACGCGAGGTCGTGGTCGCCTACAACAAGTTCCTCAAGGTCGGCGAGGACGCCTTCAGTCTGGAGGACCTGTAGCGCCGTGCACAGCCCGAGGGCCGACGTCGCGATCATCTCGACTGCCCATGACGTCGCCGATGCCCGTCTGCACAAGATCGTCGCGGCGTTGGCGCGCTCCGGGCTCGCAGTCGAGCTGTTCGGCCTCGGGGATCCCGCCGGTGCACCGGCCAGAGCGCGAGCGTTCACGGTGCCTCGCCGCGGTCTGTTCGCTCGACTGGCCCGCGCGCTGACGCTGCCCTGGCGCAGCCGTGCGCGGGTCGTCATGACCGTCGACCCCGACCTCGTCCCGATGGCCCGCCTCGCCTGCGTGCTGCGCCGGCGCAAGGTCGTGGTGGACGTACACGAGGACTACACCCGCCTGCTCGACGACCGCGAATGGGCGAAAGGACCGCTCGGTGCCGGTGCCAACCTCGTCGCCCAGTTGAGCACCAGGCTCGCCGCGGGTGCCGACCTGACGTCGGTGGCCGACCAGCACATCCCGCCGACCACGGCACGGCGACGGGTGGTCGTGGAGAACAAGCCGGATGTCGACCTGTTGACGGTCGGAGTGCCGCGCGACCGGGAGCCGCGGGCGGTGTACGTCGGCGACCTGCGCACCAGTCGCGGCCTGTTCGACATGGTCGAGGCGATCGCCGCGGCGCCGGACTGGTCGCTCGACCTCATCGGCCCGGTGGCCGGTCCCGACGTGGCGGCCCTGCGGGCGCGATTGAGTCGCCCGGACGTCGACGGCCGGGTCCGGCTGCACGGGCGCCAGCCGCCGGAGCGGGCTTGGCAGCTGGCGGCCGGCTCCTGGGTGGGTTTCGTCCTCCTGCACATCACGCCGGCTTTCCTCGAAGCGATGCCGACGAAGTTGTCCGAGTACATCGCCAGCGGGATGCCCGCGGTGTCGACGCGACTGCCCAAACAGGCCAAGCTGATCGAGGAGTCCGGCGCTGGAGTCGTCGTCGACTCGGTGGACGACGTGGCCGCGCTGTTGCGCCGCTGGTCGGCCGACCCGAGTGGCCTCGACCCCCTGCGCGGCGCGGCCTTGGAGTGGGCCCGGAACCAGCACAACGGGCCGAGCCCCTATGACGAGCTCGCAGCTGAGATCGTGGCCTTGGTCCACGGGGACAGCGATCGGACGAACTGACACCTCAGCCGCGCTGTTCCACCTCGCGCGCGGCCGCGGCGAGTCCGAGCGTGACGACTGCGGCCGGATGCCGCCGGGCCAAGTGCCACCCGGCGCGTATCGCACCGGTGTCCATGGCCACGATCACGTCGGCACGTGCCGCCACGGCCGAAGCCTCGCCGTCGCGCCGGATCCGCGTCCAGAACTGCCGGGACACCCCACCGACGACCAGCCGCCGGACGGTCCGGCCGATGCGTCGGCGAGCCCGGCCGAACGGCCGGCGCAACGTGCGCACCCACGGTGATCGGGCGGGGGCGGCTTGCGCCGTCGGCGTGCTCGGGCCGGGCGCGGTCCGACTGACGGGCGGCGACGTGCCACCGCTGGTGGGCACGGCGCGGACCGGACCGATGACCACGCACGTGCCGACAGCCTCGTCGAGCGCCTCCACCGGCGGCAGCCAGGTGACGACATCGACGACCAGGGAATCATCGGCCAGTTCGCGCCGGGCGTCGTCGACGACGGAGACCGGTAGCGCTCGTCCGGTGACGAGCAGCAACACGTTCACGACGCGACCCCGAGCCGGTCGACCGCGGCAGCGAGCGCGTCGATCCGCGGGTCGAGCTGGCCGGGCCGGCTGTACGTCGCGGCGAACCGGCGCGCTTGGTCACGCACCTCGCCGCCGGCACTGACCGCTGCGGCCGCGGCACGACTGAGCGCGTCGGCGATGTCGCCGGGTTCCAGGCTCGCTGCCGGGAACCACAGCGGATAGCCCTGCAGAACCTGCGACGTGGCGTTGCCGGGATCGTGCACCGACACGATGGGCAACCCGGTGGCGATGTACTCGAAGACCTTGCCGCTGGTGACGTACGCCCCGGCGCCCAAGATCAGCAGCAAGACGTCGAACGAGTCGTAGACGGCGCCGATGTCGGACTTACCGGCCGGGCCCTCGTAGGACACACCGGTGTCCGCTGCTTCTTCGACCAGCTTCAGCAGGTCCGGGCGGGGCGTGGCATAGAAGCCCAGATAGCCGTGGATGGCAGCTGTTGCGGTACGCACCCGAGGGTCACGCTCGTGCGCCGTGCGCCAGCCCGCCACGAACGGCGCCAGCGGCACCTTGGTCGTCACCGTGCCGATGTAGCCGAACGTCAACGGCTCGGCGCTGGGACGCTCACGCGGCAGGTAGGCGTCGGTGAACTCGGGGTCGAAGCCGTTGGCGACGGTGTGCATCCGGTCGGCGTGGCGCGCATAGAGCCGGCGATGCCAGTCCCGGATGGGGTCGTTGACGAACCACACCTCGTGCGCGGACTCGATCAGCCGGCGTTCCCACCGTGCCGCTCGGCTGTTGGGCCTGTGCAGGCGCTCGCCGCTGAACACGTCGAGCAGCCAGGCGTCGCGGTAGTCCATGACGTACGGCACGCCGTGGCGTCGATGCAGCCGGTAGCCGGCGGTGAACGCCACGTGCGGGTTCGCCGTGCTCAGGACCAGGTCGACCGGATCGTCCCGGTGGATGCGCTCGGCCGCGGCCTCGAGCGGACGGCGCCATGGGCCGTAGCCGATCTCCGGGAACGGGACCTGATCGCGCCGGGCACGCGCCTTGGCCCACAACCCCGGTCGCTGGATCCGCAACCGGGACCAGCGGCGCAGGTCCGGCTCCAGCACCGGCCACGAGAACGGCAACCGGACGACCCGGATGGAGGGGTCGATGCGTTGCTCCAGCGAGGTGTCGGCGCCGGTGTAGCGGATGAACGTCTCACGTTGCGCGGTGATGACCGTGACGCGCCAGCCGCGCGCGGCGAAGCGGTTGGCGGTGGCCAGCGCCCGATAGACCCCGCCGCTGCGGCATGGCGGGAACCCCCAGGCCACGTAGAGCAGGTGCGGACGGCCGGTGTGCCCTGCCCCGGGTGTGGCGCCCCCGGCGAGGCGTTCGGTGTGCTGGTTCATCGGTGTTCGTAGGCTAGGCCATCGTTGCGGCGCCGTGCCGTCGGGCATCGACGTCGACGACCGATGGAGGGGAGGGCCGCGGCCGTGGGGTGGCGCCAAGGCGTGTCGAAGGCGATTCCGGAGTCGGCGAAACCCTCGTTGCGGGCGCTGCGGCGGGCCGCGATCCGGGTGTCGGCGCCGGTGCGCCGGCTGCGTCCTGAGCCGGTGTTCCCGCCGGTGCCTGCGGCGTCGCGGCGCCTGCTGATCGCTCCGGCGAATTTCGCCGGCCAAGGCTGGGCGTGGGCCCGGGCCGGCGAGGCTCAGCTCGGTGATCTCGCTGCCGTGGCCATGGCCGTCGAGGGTGGCGGATTCGGCTTTCCGGCCGATTATCACGTGCCGAAGCGGATGTACCGGCACCCGTACTGGCAACGCAGCCAGGAACGGTACGTGCTCGGTTCGTTCACCCACGTCCTGGTGGAGGCCTCGCGGCCGGTGTTCGGCCCACGCCACGGCGACGACTGCCGCGGTGACCTGGCGGTGTTACGCCGCAACGGCCTGGCCGCCGCACTCGTGGCGCACGGCTCCGACGTGCGGGTGCCCAGCCGGCACGCCGAGCGAGAGCCCGACTCGCCGTTCCGGGCCGGCGGCGAGCTCACCGCGAAACTCCAACGCCAGGCTGAGCGGTTCGCGACGATCATCGACCAGTTCGACGGCACCGTGTTCGTCTCCACGCCCGACCTGCTGCTCGACGCGCCGCGGGCGGTGTGGTTGCCGGTTGTCGTGGACCCGCAGCGGTGGCGAAGTGAAAACCCGGTGCTGACTCGTGCCCGGCCGGTGGTCGTGCACGTCCCGTCGAATCCGTGGCTCAAGGGCAGCGACGTCGTCGACGCCGAGCTCACGCGGCTGGCCGAACGTGGCGTCGTGGACTACCGCCGGGTCTCCGGCATCGCATCCGCCGAGATGCCGGCGGTGCTCGCCGAGGCCGACATCGTGGTCGACCAGTTGCGGATGGGGTTGTACGGCGTCGCGGCCTGTGAGGCGATGGCGGCCGGCCGGACGGTCGTGTCCTATGTCGGTGTGCACGTGCGTACCCATGTGCGCCGCAGCACCGGCGTCGAGGTGCCGATCGTGGAAGCCGACACCGCCACGTTCGCTCGCGTGGTCGAGAGCCTCCTCGACGACCGCGACCGGGCCCGTGCCCACGCGGCGGCCGGACCGGCCTTCGTGCGCGCGGTGCACGACGGACGGGCGTCCGCGGCAGCGTTGAACGGGTTCTTGTCCACGGCCGCATCACCTGGCGCACCGGCGCCGCGGTCCCGGCGCTGACGTGGGCGCTGACGTGCGTGCCTATACTGCCTCGCTATGTTCGGACAGCGACGTCGACAGCTCCTTGACGAGAACGCCAGCCTGCGTAGCCGCGTCGACGAGCTGCAACAGGACAACGAGCAGCTGCGCGGGCAGCTCGACCGGGCCACGCACGAGCGTGATGCGCTGCGGTTGGCCGCGCACGAGCCGGGACCGCTCCGCGAGGATCTGGGCTTCATCTTCGTCGTGACCTATGGCCGGTCCGGTTCGACGTTGCTGATGGGGCTGCTGAACTCGATTCCCGGGTACTGCCTGCGCGGTGAGAACGCCGGGGTTCTGTACGACCTGTTCCAGTACCAGACCAAGGTCACCACGTCCGCCGCGGCGAACGCGACGCCCGAGCCGATGGCCGGTACTCACCCGTGGTTCGGCATCGACGAATACCCCCAGGACGTCGCCCTGGCCAGGATGCGCCAGCTGGTCATCGACAGTCTCCTGCGTCCCGAACCGGACACCCGGGTGTCCGGGTTCAAGGAGATCCGCTGGTGGATGGCCCAGCCGGTGGAGTACCTCGACTTCATCGACCAGGTCTTCCCCGGCTGCCGGTACATCCTGAACACCCGGAACCACGAGGACGTGACCCAGAGCAGCTGGTACCGGAAGAATCCGAAGGCCGGCGAAGACCTGGTGAAGATCGAAGAGCGGCTCAAGGACACCGTCGGGCGCCGGGGCGATCGCGGCTACCACGTCCACTACGACGACTACGTCAAGGACCGCTCCGTGGTGCAGGGGCTGTTCGAGTGGCTGGGCGAGCCCTACGACGCCGACCGTGTGGAGCAGGTGTTCGGTACCCGGCATTCGTCGTCGCGGCACTGGAAGAACGAGTCGACGAAGACCTGACCGGCCGGGCGACGGCCCGCGGTTCGGACAACGATCACCTAACGGGTCTGCGTCGCAGCGGCGCCCGCGTGACGATGACCGCTAGGCTGTGCCGGTTGCCGACCGCGCCGCTCGCGGTCTGACCACGTAGTCGGGGAGGCGTTGCACGTGAATGTCCGCGTCATGGCCAGTGCCGACGTTGATCCGGGCGCGAAGATCGGCCCGGGTTCGACGGTCTGGCACCTGGCCCAGGTGCGAGGCGACGCGATGCTGGGCCGCGACTGCGTGATCGGGCGGGGCGCCTACATCGGCACCGGGGTGGTGCTGGGCGACAACTGCAAGATCCAGAACTACGCGCTGGTCTACGAACCGGCCAAGCTGGAGGACGGCGTGTTCGTGGGTCCGGGGGCGGTGCTCACCAACGACACGTTCCCGCGGGCGGTCAACCCTGACGGCAGCGTGAAGAGTGCGGCGGACTGGGATGCCGTGGGAGTCACGTTGCGCGAAGGGTGTTCGATCGGCGCGCGTGCGGTGTGCGTGGCGCCGGTGACGGTGGGCCGGTGGGCGATGGTGGCCGCGGGGGCGGTGGTGGTGCGTGACGTCGACGACTATGCCCTCGTGGTGGGCAACCCCGCCCGCCGGGTGAAGTGGGTCGGCCGGGCCGGCGTGCCGTTGCAGGAGGCCGGCGCCGGCCGGTGGCGCTGCCCGCGGACGGACGAGCATTACGTCGAAGACGACGCCGGACGACTACGCCGGGTGCCGCAACCCGGGGAGGACACATGAGACGGCCTCCGATCCCGGCCGCCCGGCCGATCATCGGTGACGAGGAGCGCGCCGCCGTCGACCGGGTCCTGCGCAGCGGCATGCTTGCTCAGGGTCCCGAAGTGGCGGCGTTCGAGCAGGAGTTCGCCGACGCGGTGGTCGGCGGACGTCGCTGCGTGGCGGTGAACTCCGGCACGTCGGGCCTGCACCTGGGGTTGCTCGCGGCCGGCGTCGGCCCTGGCGACGAGGTGATCGTGCCGTCGTTCACGTTCGCGGCCACGGCGAACGCGGTCGCGCTGACTGGCGCCACCCCGGTGTTCGCCGACATCGAGCCCGACCACTTCTGTCTGGACCCCGAGGCCGTCGAGGCCGCCGTCACCGCGGCGACCACCGGCATCGTCCCGGTCCATCTCTACGGTCACCCGGCCGACATGGATGCCCTCGCTGCCCTGGCGGAACGCCACAGCCTGCGGATCTTCGAGGACGCCGCGCAAGCTCACGGTGCCACCTGGCACGGCGCGCCGGTGGGCACGTTCGGCGACATCGCGATGTTCAGCCTCTATCCGACGAAGAACATGACCGCCGGCGAGGGCGGAATGGTGAGCACCGGCGACGACGGCATCGAACGCCGGCTGCGGCTGCTGCGGAACCAGGGGATGGCCACCCAATACCAGAACGAGCTGGTCGGGGTGAACAACCGGATGACCGACCTGCACGCGGCCATCGGCCGGGTACAGCTGACGAAGCTGGCCGGCTGGACCAAGCAGCGGCAGGCCAATGCCGCCTATTACGACGCCGAGCTGGCCGGCGTGGGCATACCGCCCGTGGCGGCCGACGCCACCCACGTGTACCACCAGTACACGATCCGTGTTCCGGCCGAGCGCGACGCCTTCGTCGCTGCCTTGCGCGACGAGCACGGCGTCGGCTGCGGGGTCTACTACCCGACGCCGGTACACCGGCTGCCCTCGTACGCGCGGACCGTCGACCTGCCGCAGACCGAGCGGGCAGCGGCCGAGGTCGTCTCGCTGCCGGTACATCCGTCGCTGAGCTCGGCCGACCTCGAACGCGTGGTCACCGCGGTCAACACCGTCGCCAAGGCCGGTGCGTGATGGCGAACCTGCGAGCCGGTCTCATCGGGCTGGGCATGATGGGCCGGCATCACGCCCGGGTGTTGCGCGCCCTTGACGGCGTCGACCTCGTCGCCGTCGCCGATCCGTACGGTGACGTGCACGGGGCGGCGGGCGACCTCGAGGTGCTGCCCGACATCGACGCGTTGATCGCGGCCGGGTTGGACTACTGCGTGATCGCCACCCCCACGGCCTTCCACGAGGACCAGGGGCTGGCGCTGGCGGCCGCCGGCATCCACACGTTGGTGGAGAAGCCTCTGGCCCAGGACACCTACGGCGCCAGCAAGCTGGCCGAGGCCTTCGCCTCCGCGCAACTGGTGGGTGCTGTCGGCCACATCGAGCGGTACAACCCGGCGCTGCAGAATCTGCGGGCGCGCCTGGCCAACGGCGAGCTCGGCGACGTCTATCAGATCATCACGCGACGCCAGGGCCCGTTCCCGGCGCGCATCGCCGACGTCGGGGTCGTCAAGGACCTCGCCACGCACGACATCGACCTCACCGCCTGGGTGCTCGACTCGTCGTATGCCAGCGTGTCGGCGCGCACGGTCCACAAGAGCGGGCGCGAGCACGAGGACCTGGTCGCCGTCACCGGCCAGCTGGCCAACGGCGTGGTGACCAGCCACCTGGTCAACTGGCTGTCACCGATGAAAGAGCGGGTGACGATCGTGACCGGTGAGCGGGGCACGTTCGTCGCCGACACGTTGCACGCCGACCTGACCTTCTACGCCAACGGTTCGGTGCCCACCGTCTGGGACGATGTCGCCCAGTTCCGCGGTGTGAGCGAGGGCGACGTCATCACCTACGCCATCACCAAGCCGGAGCCGCTGCGCACCGAGCACGAAGCGCTGCGTGACGCGGTACTCGGCAAGAGCAGCGAGATAGTGACCATGCAGCAAGGCTTCGCCACCGTCGTCGTGGCCGATGCCGTCCTGCGTTCGGCGGCCGAAGGCCGCACGGTCGACATCGCCGCCGACTGAGCCGGCCGGGCCGGGCCGGCTCAGCCGGCTTGGAGTGCCGGCGTGTCCGCCCGTCAGCGGGTCAGGACGTCGACCACGTGCGTAGCGGCCTGACCGTCGCCGTATGGCGCGCCTTGTGGGTGCGTGGGGGCCGGGCGGCGCACGGCGGCGGCGAGCCCGTCCGGTTCGGCGAGCACGTTCCAGCCGCCCTCGAGCGTCTCGACCCACTCGGTCTCGGTGCGCACCGTCGTACACGGCCGGCCGAGCAGGTACGCCTCCTTCTGCAGCCCGCCGGAGTCCGTCACGACCCCGGCCGAGTGCAGTACCGCCGCGACCATGCCTGGATACGGCAACGGCTCGGCGGTGTGCAGGGAGCTGTCCGGGCGCTCGAGCTTGATACCGAACTCGTGGCAGCGAGCGACCAGCCGCGGATGCGCGAGCAGCACGACCGGACGGTCGAGGCCGGCGAGAGCCTCGATGATCGCCCGCAGCCGGTCCGGGTCGTCCGTGTTCTCCGCCCGGTGGACCGTCGAGACGATGTAGTCGCCGGCGCGCACGCCGTCAGGCAGCGCGGGCGGTTCGTTCCGGACGGCGTCGCGGACCCGGAAGCACACGTCGGTCATGACGTCGCCGACGCGCACGGCGCGCTCGGCGAGGCCTTCGCGAGCCAGGTTGTCCATGCCGAGCTGGGTCGGCGTGAGCAGCAGATCGGCGGCGTGATCGGTCAGCACCCGGTTGTGCTCCTCGGGCATGGCGCGGTTGAACGAGCGAAGGCCCGCTTCCAGGTGGGCCAGCGGCAGGTGCAGCTTCACCGCGGCCAGCGCGCCGGCCAGGGTGGAGTTGGTGTCGCCGTAGACGAGCACCCAATCCGGGCGGTGCTCGTCGAGCACGCCGTCCAACGCGGCGAGCATGGAGCCGGTCTGGACGCCGTGGCTGCCCGAGCCGATGCCGAGGTGCACGTCAGGCGCCGGGATCCGCAGGTCGGCGAAGAACACGTCGGACATCTTCGCGTCATAGTGCTGGCCGGTGTGGACGATGACGTGACTGTGCGACGTGGCCGTGAACGCCTCGGCGATCGGAGCGAGCTTGACGAACTGCGGCCGTGCACCGACGATGCTGAGCACCTTCATGAATGAGCCGTCCTTGACGTGCGGGGATCGGATGTCCGGCGGGGTCAGTGGCGCGGACCGCCGCCGGTAGCCTATACGTCGGTTTGCGCCCCCGACGTCTGTTGAGTTTGAGGTCACCGTGAGAGTAGCCGTCGTCGCCCTCGGCAAGATCGGGCTGCCCCTGGCCGTGCAGTTCGCTGATCGTGGTCACGACGTCGTGGGCGTCGACATCGACCGCCGCGTCGTCGACCTGGTCAATGCCGGTGCCGAGCCGTTTCCCGGCGAGGCGGACCTGGCGACGAAGCTCGGCGCGGCCGTGCGGGCCGGGCGGCTGCGGGCGACCACCGACTACGCCGAGGCCATCCCGGGTGCGGACGGCGTCGTGATCGTGGTGCCGCTGTTCGTCGACGACGACACCTGGCAGCCGGACTTCACCTGGATGGACACCGCCACCCGCTCGCTGGCCGAACATCTCACCCCGGGGACGTTGATCTCCTATGAGACGACACTGCCGGTCGGCACCACTCGCACTCGGTGGAAGCCGCTGATCGAGGAGATCTCCGGGCTCACCGAGGGTGAAGACTTCCACCTCGCCTTCTCGCCCGAACGTGTGCTCACCGGGCGGGTCTTCGCCGACCTGCGGCGCTATCCCAAGCTGATCGGAGCGCTGTCGCCCGCAGGTGCCGCCCGAGCCCGCGAGTTCTACGAGGCGGTGCTCGAATTCGACCAGCGTCCGGACCTCGAGCGCGGCAACGGCGTCTGGGATCTGGGCAGCGCCGAGGCCGCCGAGATGGCGAAGCTGGCCGAGACCACCTACCGCGACGTCAACATCGGGCTGGCCAACCAGTTCGCCCGGTTCGCCGCCGCCCACGGCATCGACGTCCACCAGGTCATCGAGGCGTCGAACTCGCAGCCGTACAGTCACATCCACCGGCCGGGGATCGCCGTCGGCGGGCACTGCATCCCGGTGTATCCGCGGCTGTATCTGTGGACCGACCCCGACGCCAGCGTGGTTCGGGCCGCTCGCGAGGCGAACGCCGCCATGCCGGCCTACACCGTCGGGCTGGTCGAGGCGGCGTACGGGTCTCTGGCCGGGGCCCGCGTCGTCGTGCTGGGCGCGGCGTATCGCGGCAAGGTCAAAGAGACCGCGTTCTCCGGTGTCTTCCCGACCGTGGCCGCGCTGCGAGCAGCCGGTGCCGAGGTGCTCGTGCACGACCCGCTGTACTCCGACGACGAACTGCGCGAATTCGGCTTCGAGCCCTATCACCTCGGCGAACCCGCCGACGTGGCCGTCGTGCAGGCCGACCACCCCGAATACGCCGAGATCTCGGCAGGAGACCTGCCCGGCGCGAAAGTGCTCGTCGACGGGCGGGACGTCACCGACCCCGGCCGGTGGGCCGACGTGACCCGCGTGGTGATCGGCCGGCCGACGGCGTCGTCGTGACCGGATCGCCGGGCGCCGGCCCGCGTCGCCGCGTGGTGATGATGGTCGCCAACGACGTCGTCGCCGATTCCAGGGTCACCAAGGAAGCGCTCGCGTTGGCCGACGCCGGGCTGGACGTGGTGGTGCTCGGTGTGCGTTCGGACCGGGCGCCACGCTCGGGCGTGCTGGGCGCAGCGTTCGTGGTGCGGGTGCCGGTCGCGTTCCGGCTGCGCGACGAGCACGCCCGGCGCCGGCAGGCGCGGCGGCGTTTCACGCTGCCGTGGCTGGGCTATCCCGACGACCGGGTTCGCCTCGCGCGGCAGGCCCGGGTCCGGGAACGGCGGGCCGAGATCGCCGACGACGCCGGGCGGGGCGGCGCCGCGGGGGCGGCTTGGCGCCGGGTGCGGTGGCTGCGCTGGCGGGCCATCGGCGCCGGGATCAGGCTGCGCTACGCGCTCGGGCGCCGGGCCTACCGGCTACGCGACCGGCTGTGGAACGCCTTCGACCGCCGTATCGGCCGGGTGACCTGGCTGGCCAGCTGGCGCCGCATCCACCCGGACATCGACGACTACAACATCGCCTTCGCGCCGGTTCTCGACGCCCTGCAGCCCGACGTGATCCACGCGCACGACATGCATGTGCTGGGCGTTGCCGTCCGGGCGGCCCGCCGGGCCCGCAACGACGGGCGCGACGTGCGCGTGGTCTACGACGCGCACGAGTACGTCGCGGGACTGGCCGCCTACGGCAGTCGGACCCCGCGCTACCTGGCCGGATGGGCGGATCTGGAGGCGGAGTACATTCGCGACGCCGACCGCGTCATCACCGTCGGGCCCGCGCTGGCCGAGGCCATCGCCGAGCGCTACGCGCTGCCTGCCCAGCCGAGCGTCGTGCTCAACGCCCCGGCGCGGCACGATGCCGATGCCGGAGGCGAGTCGGTGCGCAGCGCAGCCGGGCTGGCCCCGGACGTGCCACTGGCGGTGTACTCTGGCGGGCTCACCCAGGTGCGCGGGGTGCACCTGGCGATCGAGGCGTTACGCGAACTCCCCGGTGTTCATCTGGCCGTCGTGTGTGTGCCGCACCGCGACACGTGGTTCGCGCGCCAACTGCGCAGCCGCGCCGTCGAACTCGAGGTGTCCGGCCGCGTGCACTTTGTCGATCCCGTGGGCCCCGACCGCGTGGTCGCGTTCCTGCGCTCCGCCGACGTGGGCGTCCACCCGATGGTCGGCGGTTTCGCCAACCACGAGATGGCGCTGCCCAACAAGTTGTTCGAGTACATCCACGCCGGCCTGCCGTTGGTGGTGACGAACCTGCGCCAACTGGGCTCGTTCGTGCGCGAGCACGGCATCGGCGAGTCCTTCACCTCCGGTGACGCCTCGGACCTGGCGGCGACGCTGCGCAGGGTGCTCGCCGACCCGAAGCCCTACCGCGACGCAGTGGCCGACCCGCAGTTGCGGGCGCAGTTCTCGTGGGAACGACAGGCCGTGACGTTGCGGCAGGTGTACACCGAGCTCGGCTTTCCCGGCGCTGAATCGCCTGAGGCGGCGCAGCCGAGCGCTCCCAGGACGGCGCCAACGGCTTCCGGGCCGCAGGTGGTGATCGGGCCGACCAACATGGCCGGACAGGGCTATCACTGGGCGCGTGCGGTCGAACGCCACATTCCGGGTGCCGGCGCGAGTGCGCTGATGGTGGGGGAGCGCGTGTTCCCGGCCGACGAGATGGTCTCCGAGCAGCGGTACCGTTCGGACCCGGGGTGGCAGGTCGATCGGGCGCGCCGGCTGGTGGCGGAGTCCACACACGTGCTCGTCGAGGCGGCACGGCCGATCGCGGGGCTGATCAACGGGACGGGCTTCCTCGGCGAGGCGGCGATGCTGCGGGAGGCCGGTGTTCAGGTCGGGCTGATCCTGCACGGTTCGGAGGCTCGCGATCCCAAGCGCCACCGGGATCTGTTCCCCTACTCGGTGTTCGCCGACGCCGACCGGCCCGAGACCCGGCGGCTGCAGCGCAACGTCGACCAGACTCTGGCCAAGGTCGCTGAGTTCGACGGGCCGGTGTGGGTCGCCTCGCCGGACCTGCCGGACTTCGTACCGTCGGCCACTTGGCTGCCGTTCGCCGTCGACGTGGACGCGTTGGCGTCGACGGCACCGGTGCTCGAACGTCGCCGGCCGATCGTCGTGCACGCGCCCACGAACGCGTGGCTCAAGGGCTCCGACGTCATCGACCCGGAACTACAGCGCCTGCACGACGCCGGGCTCATCGAGTACCGGAGGGTGGACGGGCTGCCACACGCCGAGCTCGTCGCGATCATGCGGGAGTGTGACGTCGTGGTCGACCAGGCCCGGCTCGGTCTCTACGGCGTGACGGCGGCCGAAGCCATGGCCGCCGGCCGCGTCACCGTCGCGCATGTCGCTGTCCACGTGCGTGAACGCCTGCCCGGCCGGTTGCCGATCGTGGAGGCGACGCCCGACGATTTCGGCGCCGTCATCGAACGGATCGTGACCGAGCGCGACGAAGCACAGCAAGCCGCAGCGGCAGGGGCCGACTATGCCCGGCGCTACCACGACGGCCGCGAATCGGCGCGCGCGTTGGCGTCCTTCCTCGCACCCGGGACATTATGATGCGTACCCATTCAGTGACACATCCAGTGACCGGACCTAGGACCCGTGCATGCCCCATCTGATCCACCTCGCGATCGGGTTCCCCCCGGCAGCCAAGAGCTCGACCTTCCGGTTACGTGAGACCGCCAACCTCTTCGCTGAGCTCGGCTGGGACGTCAGCGTCATCACGCTGCACGAGGAAGCGTGGATGCGCGAGAGCGGCATCGACCGCAGCTTGTCCGCCGGCGTGCACCCGAACGTCGACGTCATCGAGCTGCCCATCGGGCGTACCGACCTCGAGCCCAACATCCGCACGTACAGCAAGCTCCGGGCCCGCCACCCGAAGCGCTGGCAGGCCCAGGAACGCCGTCGCGAGCTCGCCATCTTTCCCGAGCCGGTGTTCGGATCGTGGCGGCCCGCCTTGGAGGAGGCCGTCACCTCGATTCATGCGCGTAAGCCGGCAGATCTGGTGATCGCCTCCTCGGCGCCCTACACGACCTTGGCCGCGGCATGGAAGCTGTGGGAGGACCACCGAGTGCCCTACGTCGTCGACTTCCGCGACGGCTGGTCGATCAACGTGCTCAACGGGCGCGAGGCGTTTCCGCTCGATTCGCCGGCGGGCCAGTGGGAGCACAAGGTCATCGGCCACGCCGAGGCGTTGTGGACGGTCAACCGGCCGATCCAGCAGTGGTACCAAGAACGCTACCCCGAGCGGGCCGACCGGGTCCGCGTCGTGCGCAACGGTTTCGACCCGATGCCGATGGCCACCCGTGGTGATCGAGACCCGGACCTGGGGTTGACCTTCGGCTACATCGGCACCGCCAGCTTCTCTGCCGCCCAGCTCAAGGCGCTGCTCGCAGGGTGGCGCGCGGCACGCGAGATCGAGCCGGTCCTCGCGCGCTCCACGCTGGAGTTCCGCGGCCACTTCGGCATCAGCATGGGCCGCGGCATGACCACGGTGGCCCGGATGATCCACGAGGCCGAGGACGACGGCGTGTTCTACGGCGGCCCGGTGCCCAAAGCCGAGGTGGGCGAGGTGTACTCCGGATGGGACGCCGGGGTGCTCCTGCTGGCCGGTGGGACTTACGTGACCTCGGGCAAGGTCTACGAATACCTGGCCAGCGGGCTGCCGATCATGTCGGCGCACGCGGCCGAGCACGCAGCAGTCGAAGTGCTCGAGGGCTATCCGCTGTGGGTGCCGCCCCCGCCGGAATGGAGTGCCGAGAACGCCGTCGTGTCGTTCGTCAAGACCGCCCGGATGGCGCTGACCACCACTGACGACGACCGAAGGAAAGCCCGTGAGCACGCCGAGCAGTACTCGCGCCGGGCTGTCATGGAGCCGGCCGTGCGCGAGATCGCCGCGCTGGTCGGTGGCCAGTCGCAGCCCCACGGCACCGCGAGCGAAGGAGGGGCACGGTGACCGAGGTCTTGTTCATCACGACCGAGCGACCGCCGCTGCACACTCTCGACGACGTCGCCGAGACACTGCGCACGCGGCATGGCGCGGTGTCACGGCTGGCGATCTTCTTCGACCCCGAGGACATCGCCGACTCGCTGCACCTGGAGGAGATCCACCGCGTTCAGGTTCATCTGTCCCAGCTCGGTGGCAAGCCGGTACGACGGTTCACGCCACGGTGGTTCTGGCTCCTCGTGCGCAACCCGCTGGCTCGGATGCGGCTGCGCCGCGCCGACAAGATCCTCCGGCCCTGGCTGATGGTGAAGAACGACCCATGGGTCCGGCGGCGCGCCGCTGACGCCGACGTGATCGTCGCCGTGGACGCCAACGCGGTCTACTGCGTGTGGGAGCTGGCCCAGATCAACACCACCGCCCACGCCGTGCGGGGACTCTACGAGTCCCTCGAAGTGCTGACAAAGGACGAATCACCTGGGTCTGGGCGGGCCGAGGTGGCTGGGTCCGCTGCGTCCGCCGAGTCGTCGGCTCCGATCGCCGAATGAGCGATCACGTGGCCACCGACGCCCAGCCGACGTTCGACGAAGCCGTCGCCGTACTCCGGGGGGTCGCCAGCCGCGGTCGACTGGCTCCGGTCACCGGCGCACAGGCCCGTGCGGCCTGGGAGCAGGTGAAAACACACGGCGAGGTTCCTGACGACGTGGGTGCGCAACTCGGCGCGATCATGCGGGCGATGCGCCATGGCCGCGCGCCCGAAGACGCCGAGGCCATGGCGGTCTCCGCGCTGTCGGCCGACCTGAGCGACGAAGCCCAAGCCCTGGTGTCGCTGGAACTGGCCACGGTACGCATGGCGATGGGTACTCGCCCGGCCGACCTGGACACGCTGGTCCGCGACGTGCTCGCCCACAGCGATGCGCACTTGCGCGCCGGCCGGGTCGCACGCGCGGGTGAAATGGTGGTTCTGGTCAACGAAGCGGTGTTCCATCGCGAGCTCAACGGCGAGGTCGAAGACTCGCCGCTGGTCTTCGACACCCAGCGGTTCCTCGCGCCGCTGCGCGAATCGCTGACCTATCAGGCGCTGAGTGCGCCGGTCGGATCGATGGCCGACCGGATTCCTGCTCCGCCGGCGCCGTCGAGCACCACACCGGGCGCACCGGCGGCCACCGCGCGACCAGCGCCGCCTCGGCCGAGCGGGCTGCGCGCCTTGCTGCCGCCGGACACCGCTCGCGGGCGCCTGGCGAGGCGGTTGCTGGGCCGGCCACAACCGAAGGGCCGCGTCGCCACACCGGCCTCGGCAACACCGGAGCCGTGGCCGACGGGATCCCCCCGCATCCTGGCCCTGTCGGCGGGCAACTTGCACTTCACCTCCGGCCTGTTGGCCGACCTCGAAGCTGGCGGTGCTGCCGTCCGGATCGTGGAGACCAGGCGATCGGGCTACCCGCGGCGCGGACATGCCGACATGGCCACCGACAGGTTGACCGAAGCGGCCGGGGGAACGCTGCCAGCCCTGCCGGCTGCAGCCTCGGCCGAGCTCGCCGCGGCTGACATCGTGTTCGTGGATTGGTTCGACGTGGCCGCGCAATGGGCAGCCCTGCACGTGCCCAGAAGCACCCGGCTGATCATCCGGGTGCACAGCCTCGAGGCGCTGTCCGCGCAGCCGCATCTGGCCGACTACTCCCGGATCTCGGACCTGATCTTCGTCGGCGGCCACATCCATGACTTGTTCATGCAGGCGGTTCCGGCCGCGCGCACGGTCCGGCGGGTGCACGTCGTGCCCAACGAGATGCGTCTGGAGCGCTTCGGGCTGCCCAAGACCGACGCCGCGGCCCGCACCATCGCGATGATCGGCTGGGGCCAGATGGTCAAGGACCCGCTGTGGGCGCTGGACCTGCTGGCTCGGCTCCGGGCCGACGACCCGGCGTGGCGGTTGCTGCTCATCGGCAGGGACTTCGCCGATTCGCAGATCACCAGCGGGTACCGGTATCGCGATGCCTTCCGGAAACGCTTGGTCGAGGATGACGTACGCGACGGTGTCGTCGATGTCGGGTACACCACCGACTTGCCCGAGGTGCTGCGCGAGGCCGGCTACATCCTCAGCTGCAGCCGTCGTGAAGGTGGTCCGGTCGGCGTCACCGAGGGGGCGGCATCTGGGGCCGTGCCGATCGTGCGGGACTGGCCGATGGCCGTCCCGTTCGGCGGAGCTCGGCGCGTCTTCCCGGCGGAGTGGGTCGTCGACGACCCGGCCCACGCAGCCGAACGCATCCGCTCGCTGGACGGCGCGGCTCGTGAGCAGGCCGGACAGCAGGCTCGGGAGTACGCCCTGCAGCACTTCGACTGGCCCGTCGTGGCCCCCCACTACCGCTCCATCTTTCTTGAATGATCATGTTCAGCAGGCAATTGGGTGCCGCGGCACCCGTGTACGCCTGATGGTGCGACACAAAGCCTCGTGGTGTCCGCCATCGCGCCGTCGAACGGCCCTGGGTAGGCCGTCCGTTCCGGTGCCGTGAGCGTCGTTCCTTCGGATGAGTATTGATTGTTCGGGTTGTCCGATCTCTCATCACACGAGACACTCAAGTCAGTTCGTGTCCCTTAAGTCGCTTGAGTAACACTCGTCTCACGGGGGTGAGGTCATGGCAGCGCGAGCGTTTCTGGCCCGGGGTTGCCTGGCAGTCGTCCTCGCAGGGAGCCTGCTCGCAACCGGCCTCTCATCGGCACCGCCGGCATCGTCACACCATGATCCACGGCTGGCGCTCGCGAGTGAGTCCGACACGCCGCCCGCCGGTCCGTCGGCGAAAGCCACCACCGCGGACGACGGGCTGTCGACGGTCGACCTGACGACCCCCGGATTCGCCGCTCGATCCTCGGCAGAGCCGCCCATGCCCAGCCTCTACGCCGACCAGGACCTGCAACCGGCGGCCGTCACCGGTGAGATCGCTGCCGACAGCTTCCGGCTCGTCGCCGTGACCTGGGACGGCGACGCCGACGCCGACTCCGGCGAAGCCGAGCTCGCCGCGTGGGTGCGTACCCGGACCGCAGGGGAGTGGACCCGCTGGTACGAGATTCCGCACGATCCCGAACACGGCCCCGAGGCCGACGGTGCCGAAGCCGACGGTGCCGAAGCCGACGTCCGGGCGGGCACCGACCCGTTGATCGTGGCCGCATCCGATGCCGTCCAGGTCCGCGTCGACACGGCCGACGGCACGGTGCCGAACGGGCTGCGGCTCGACCTCGTCGACCCCGGCGACGTGCCCGAAGCCCGCGCCGACGCGGCCGAATCCGTCGACACGGAGGAGCCCGCTGCGGCACGTCGACCCACGATCCGTACGCGGGCGCAATGGGGCGCAGACGAATCCCTGCGCGGCCCGGATCTGACCTACGCACGCGTCGACGGCGCGTTCGTGCACCATTCGGTGAGTGCGAACGCGTACGAGCCGGGCGAGGTCCCGGCCATGATCCGCGGGATCTACCGCTACCACGTCCGGTCCCGCG
>JAJYTA010000239.1 GCA_021793295.1 Actinomycetes bacterium | reverse complement strand
GTGGCGGGTCCGCCCGACGACGGCGCGACCGGTGGCGAGCAGGTGGCGTTGGACGTCGACGTTCAGCGCGTCCAGCTCGTCGTCGGATGCGCCGGGCGGGTGGCAGCGGAACAGCACGGTCACCGTCTGCGGTTCGCTGAGCAACTCGAGGCCGTCCTGAGCACTGATCACGTCGCCGGCCCGATGGGCCAAGGCGACGACGTGCTCGACCATCGCGCCCAGCCGGCGGCGCCCGGTCGTTCGCAGCGACACCAGGATTTTGAGCGCGTCGAAGCGGCGGGAGGTGTCGAGCGATCGGTCCACCAGGTCGAGCGCGGTGCCCGGCTCGGCGCGGTTGAGATAGTCGGCGGGCTCGCGGACCCCGGCCATCGTCTCGGCGTCGCGGACCAGCAAGGCGCTGGCGCCGATCGGCTGCCACCACAGTTTGTGCAGGTCAGCGGTGATCGAATCGGCCTGCTCGACCCCGTCGAGCAGTGCCGTGAGCCGGTCGCTGAGGGCGAAGGCGGAGCCGACCGCGGCATCGACGTGGAACCACATCGCGTAGGTTCGGGCGCGTTCGGCGATGGCGTCGAGGGGGTCTACGGCGCCGGTGTCCGTGGTGCCCGCGGTGCCGACGATGGCGATCGGCGTGGTGCCCGCTCGGGTCAGCGTGTCCAGCGTCCGGTCGAGCGCGTCGACGTCCATCCGCCCGGCCTCGTCGACGGCGACGGCCACGACGGCGTCGCGACCCAACCCGAGGACGGCAGCTGCCTGCCGGATGCTGACGTGCGCGCCGCTCGAGGCGAGGATTCGCCAGCGCGCTGACCTGTCGGGCAGCCCCGCGAGGTTCGGCCCGCCTGCCGCGTGGTCGCGGGCGAGCAGCAGTCCGAGCAGGTTGGACGCGGTGCCGCCGGACGTGAGGACCCCGGTGGCGGTCTGCGGCAGGCCGAGGAGCCGGGTCAGCCTGGTGACCAGGTGGTCTTCGGCGTACGTCGCCGCCGGCGCCTGGTCGAACGAGTCCATCGACTGGTTGGTGGCGGCGATGGCCAGCTCTGCGGCCACCGCGCTGATCAGTGTCGGAGGGTGCAGATGCGCAGCGCACCACGGGTCGTTCACGCGGGCGCCGCGGGCCAGGACGTCGCGGCCGAGACCGTCGAGCACCGCGGCGAGCGGGGCGCCGTCGTCGGGCAGCGGATCCCATCCGGCGATGGCCGAGCGGAGCTCGTCCGGCGAGCTGGGCGGAAACGGCCCGCGATCGTCGGTGGCGGTGACGACGTCGATCATGGCCGCAGTGGCCGCGCGTAAGGTCTCGTGCGAGGCGGCGCTGCCGTCGAGGAACAGCGCCCGAGACGGGGCGGCGCTCATCGGATGGTCGCCCGCAGGGCTGCGCCGAATGCGTCGACCACCTGATCGGCCTCGTCGGCGGTGATGATCAGCGGCGGCAGGAACCGCACGACGGCGTCGTCGGTGCCACCAACCTCGACGATCACGCCGCGGGAGAGCATCTCGCGCTGGACGGTGGCCGCGAGTTGCCCGTCGGGCACGGGAACGCCGGTGGAGTCGTGCCGCCCGGGGGCGACGAGTTCGACGCCGAGCATCAGGCCCCGGCCGCGGATGTCGCCCACGCGTGGGTCGTCGCCGCTCACCGATTCCAGCCCCTTGAGCATGCGGTCGCCGACTTCGGCGGCGTGTTCGGCCAGCCCGGCCCGCACCACTTCGCGGATCGTCGCGGCACCCGCGGCCAGTGCCGGGGCCGAGCCGCGGAAGGTGCCGGCGTGTGCCCCGGGCTTCCAGCTGTCGTGGTGGTCGCGGTGCACGATGACGGCCAGCGGCAGCCCACCGCCGATCGCCTTGGACAGCACCATGACGTCGGGCTCCAGCCCTGCGTGCGTGCTGGCCCACAGCGCGCCCGTACGGCCGAGCCCGGTCTGCACCTCGTCGGCGATCAGCATCGCGCCGGTCGACCGCGTGGTGCGTCGCAGCGCCGCGCCGAAGCTGGTCGGCATCGGGTTGACGCCGCCCTCGCCCTGAACCGGCTCGACGATGACGGCTGCCGGAGCGGGGATGCCGCTGTGGTCGTCGGTCAGCGCCCATTCGACCAGGCGGGTGGCGCTGGATCCGCCGTCGGAGCCGAACGGTGAGCGGTACGTCGTCGGGAACGGCAGGTGATGGACGTCGGCGAGGAGCGGGCCCAGCGGTTCCTTGGCTGACCGGCGACCGGTCAGGGCCAGCGTTGCCTGGGTCATGCCGTGGTACGCGCCGCCGAAAGCGAGAACGCCCGAGCGTGCGGTGGCCGTGCGGGCGAACTTGACCGCGGCCTCGACGGCGTCGGCGCCGGTGGGACCGCAGAACAGGATCCGTCCCTGGCGCAGATGTTCGGGCAGGACGTCGAAGAGCGCGTCGATGAAGCGATCCCGGACGGGGGTCGGTAGATCGAGCGTGGACAGCGGCGTGCCGTCGTCAAGCACGCGGCGAATCGCTTCGTCGACCACGGGGTGGTGGTGGCCGAGGGCGAGCGCGCCGGCACCGGCGAGGCAGTCAAGGTAGGTGTTGCCGTGGCGATCCCGCACCGTCGTCCCCGCACCGTGGACCAGTTCGACCGGCAGCCGTCTGGCGTAGGAGCGGGCTGAGGACTCGCGGTGTCGTTGGCGGTCGAGCAGGCTGGATGGGGCCACAGGGTTCCCTTCACGAGAAAGATCGGCTAAACAAGGTTTGCCTAACCTAACTCGTGACGCAAGGGAGATCGCTCGATTGACGGTGAGTGTCGTGAATCACATCAGCGGTCGGTCAGCCGACCCATAGCCGGACCGGTGACGATGCGCCGATGCAGGTGGCTTCGCGATGGTTGGGTCAAGCGCGGTTTCCGCGCCCCAAGTGTTCGCGCCGCGGGGTCAGGACCCGCTGTCCGCAGCGACGATGTTGTGGTTGAGGTGGAACAGGTTGGCCGGGTCGTAACGGCGTTTGACGTCGACGAGCCGGTCCCAGGTGGCGCCGGGGTAGGCCGCGCGGATGCGGGCCGCGCCGTCATCGTCGAGGAAGTTGACGTAGGCGCCGTCAGCACCGTTGTGCAGGGCCGTGGCGAGGTCGGTGGCCCACTTCGCGCGCTCGGGCCGGTCGGCCGGGCTGTCGTAGAACGTCGCGACGTTGACCATGAAGGGTCGGCCGCGGTGTGCGTAGGCGGTGGCGTCGGCCGGGACGCGGTCGATGGCTCCGCCGAGGGGACGGATCTGGACCGCTCGCATCGCGGCCGTGGAAGCCGTGAGGCCGTCGAGGATGGTGCCGATGGCGGTGTCATCGATGGTGTCGGCGTAACCCGTGCGAGTGATGGCCGTCGGGTGGAAGCCCTCCTCGGCCGGCGGGTACATCTCGGGGTAGGTGATGGGCCGGACCATGTCGGCAAGCGGCGTCGCCAACGACCGGAACGGCGCTAGCGCCTGTTCGCCGTCCGAGGCGTTGCCGGCGTAACAGAACAACGCGAGGACGACGAGCTTGCCGTGGTGCTCTTCCGGGATGAAGGGCATCGGGAGCGCCGTCATCACGTTGGCGATCACCGACAGCTCTTCCGGCGCAGTGGTGGCGGCCGCGAGCAGACCGTCGATGACCTCAGGCGTGGCCGGCAGCACGAGCATGCCGCCGACCGCGGACGGCACGTCGTGCAGGCGATAGGTGAAGCGGGTGACCACGCCGAAGTTTCCGCCGCCGCCGCGGATCGCCCAGAACAGGTCGGGGTGGTTTTCGGAGTCGACGTCGAGGATGCGCCCGTCAGCCGTGACGACTTCGGCCGACAGCACGTCGTCGATGGTCAGGCCGAACCGGCGGGACAAGAACCCCACCCCACCGCCGGTGGTGATGCCGCCGATGCCGACGGTGCCGGCGTCGCCGAAGCCGGTGGCCAAGCCGTACTTGCCCGCAGCCGTGGTGTATTCACCGGCGGTCAGGCCTGTCTCGGCTCGCGCCGTCCGGGCTTCGGGGTCGATCTCGAGACTGCGCATGGCGGACAGATCGATCGTGATGCCGCCATCGCTCACGCCGTGCCCGGACGAGCTGTGCCCGCCGCTGCGAACGGCCAGCTCAGCGCCGCTGTCCGCGGCAGCCTCGACCACTCGTGCGACGTCGGTCGCATTCGTGGGCCGGAAGACGACCGTCGGGTGGTGGTCGAAACCACCGACGTACACGGTGCGGGCAGCGTCGTAGCCGGGGATCGCCGGGCGTGATGATCTGACCGTTGAACCTGTCGCGGAAGCGCGGAGTGACGATGTTGTGGAGGGCGCTCGACGTCATGCGATGTTCTCCTGTGGTGACCACTGGTAGCGCGAATTGACCACTTCGCCCCACAGTAGGGCCGGATGAGCGCGGTGGGCCGGTTGGGTGCGGAGTCGTGCAATCGGGCCGCCGCGACGGTGCCTGATACTGGGAGACGCTCACCGGTCCGTGGTTGCCGCGCCTCTGCGAGCGGCTGAGTCGACGATTCGCTGCAGAGCATCTAGGTGCGAGCGGAGTGCCTGGTCACCGGTCTCGGTCAAGGACAGCCACGTCTTCGTACGACGCCCCGCTCGTTCCTTGTCGATGACGACGTACTCGACATCTTCCAAGTGCGTGAGCTGCTTCGACAGCGCTGAGTCGCTGATCGCGATGGTGTCACGGACCGTGGCGAAATCAGCCCGCTCCACCCCGGCCAGCGCGGCAACGATCGACAACCGGATCGGAGACTCGAGCACCGGATCGAGGTCGTGGCGCGGATGCGAGCTCATGCCGGGGCCCCCGTGTCGCCGCCAGTGTCGCTGCATCGGGCGCATTGGCGTGCCGCCATGAGTAGCGGTACGGCCGTAGCGGCAGCTCCGACGACCCAGAACCACAGGCTTTCGATCTTGTCTCCGGATCCGCAGGCGATGACGATGGCGTACACGACGGCCCAGCCGAAAGTGCCGCGGCGGACCTGGGCTGTGGAGCCCATGCCGACGGATCCCCATCGACGGGACCACAGCACGCCGACCACGACGACGACTGCCCACACCGCCATCGAGGCGATCAGCCACATGGTGTCCAGCAGGCCGATGCCCAGCACGAGTGCGGCTGACGAAACCGCCCACACCACCAGGTAGATCTGGGTTCGTCGCGTGCTGGCGGTTCTCATCCTCGACGTGACGCTGTCGGCACGGGCGAGTTGTTCAGCAGCCCAAGCGTGTTCTTCGTTGGAATCCATACTCCATAGTGGCATGCACTTGCCATCTAGGCAAGTGCATGCGAGGCGGGCAAGCTATTGTTTGTTGATCAGGTCTCCGGCTCCGGAAGTCGGCTGTGCGCGTGGCGTCGGCCACGTGGTCTCGCAACGGCGGCAGTCGTCAGTAGCCGGTGATCTCGGTCCCACAGCGCGGACACGTGGTGGGAGGCT